>JASIJW010000239.1:0-5170 GCA_030050035.1 Acidobacteriaceae bacterium
CCGGCGACCGAGTGCGCGGCTCCCGGCGCAGCGTAAAGATCCAGCAGTCTGCCCAGCACAGCGCGCGCGCGGCCGCCTTCGCTCGGAGGCAGCGGCAGCGAAAGAATGCGTGGCTCGAGCGAGTCTGTGGCATCGTTCGCCACCAGAATCGTGGCCTGTTCCATCGGAGCCACCTCCGGCGCCCGCGTCGGTGAGGAATCCTCGCCCGCCAGCAGCCGCTGGTGTGCGCGGTCGCGCAGTTGCCAAAGCTTTGCGCCCATCCCAATCGACGCAATCAGGAGAACAGAGAACAGCACCGTCTGGTAGCGGGGAATCATGGCCTCTGGCCCTCCCCTCGGGTGGCAGGCGGACCCGTTGCCCCCCACTCCAGCAATCCCGCCGCCAGCGCATCGGCAATCTGCGCTTCATAGCCGGGATCGTCGATCGCCTCGGCCGGGTGCCCCGGGCTGGCATCTGAACCCCGCTCTGCCGCTTCGGGAGCAACCTCCACGGCAACCGCAGGGCAGGTCATGCTGTCGATCGTGGCCAGTTCGGTGCGGCCCAGCGTGACTGGCACGCCCGCGTGCAGCAGGGCCGAGTTGAGCGTGCCGGCCAGAGCAACGCTGCGGCCGACAACCGTAGCCTGGGCGGTCTTCCATGGTGCAAGCCGGGCCCCCGACGGCAGGTTTTCGTCGTTGGGGCGCGAGCGCGTTGTCTGGGCGCGCACCGGCTGCGCAGCCGGCTGTAACGACGAAATGAACAGATGCACCCCAGAACCGCTCATCGAGGCATGGAGCGTAAGGCACGCCTGCGCATTCGCGTGGTTTGCGGTTTGGGCGCGCTGCTCGGCGTCGAGCGTGGCATCGGACTCGCGCGTGGTCACAACGGTAATGCCGCGCGCAGCCAGCAGCGAGCGCAGCCGCACGCTGAAGGCCAGCGTGTAGTCCTTTTCCGGCTCTGCCTGGCCCGTCGCGCCCGTTAGCGTGCCGCCGGCGTCCGGGCCCCCATGCGCCGCGTCCAGAACCACCACGAACCGTCCGGCAGGCGCAGGCGGCGCCTGCGCACAAGCAGTCGCCGCCGAGATCCCGAGTGTGATCGCAAGCATCAGCGCGGCGAGGATGAAGTATTTCAGGCCCTGAACCATGACCTCACTCCAGCGAGTAAATGGCCAGGCCGCTCAGCAGCTTGGGGTAGAAATCGGTCGACTTCTGCGGCATCACATCGCCGGCAAACGCCACTTCGCGAAGTTGATCCATCGTCACCGGGTTGATCAGGAAGCTCACGTCCGCCTCACCGCGCCGCACCTGCCCCACTGCCTCGCCGGCATCGCGCAGGTAGCGGATGTTGGTCTCTTCCCGTACCGCCTCAGCATTCAGGCCCAGCAGCCGTTCCACGACGATGGCGTGCAGGTGGGTCAGGTCGAGCTGGCGCTGCCGGGCGGGCAAATCACGCAGCGCATTGTCGATTGCTTCCGTCTTCGACTTCAGCAGCAGCGCCCCACTGCGCGTGACCGTGGCAAAGACTGGCACATTCCGGTTCTCGCTGGCATGCTTCCTTAAAGTCTCAAGCAAGGTTTCCGCATCTGCCCCGGGCAACTCCTTAACGGTAAAGAATTCCTCGGCCGCCCGCGCGAAGGATCTCGGGTCGAACTTCGCCAGCCCGTGAACCACGCGATGCGTAGGCAGGACCACCAGGCCGTCGGAGTCCATATTCACAAACGTCATCATCGCCGCCGCTTCCGGAAAATCCGGCTCGGGCAAATGAACCGGGCTGATTTCAACCTCAGCCCCGCCGTCGGCCTTAGCAGCATAGACCGCCGTAAACTCCCTGGAATAACCGAGCGCTGTCTCATAGCGATGGTGCCCATCGGCGATGATCAGCTTTTTGTCTTCCATGGCGCTAACCAGCAGGCGCAAGGTTGCCGCATCGTTCACGCGCCAAATGCGGTTTAGAACACCGTATTCATCGGTTGCTTCGCCGTCGGCCGGGCCGTTCGCGTCAAACAAAAGCTTTTCCACCGTGCACGCGGGATCGGAGTACAGCATGAAAATCTGGCCGAAGTGCGCACGCGTCGCCTTGAGCAGCTTCAACCGGTCGGCCTTAGGCTTGGCAAGCGTCTGTTCATGCCGGAAAACCACCTGTTCGCCGTACTCATATAACTTGCCAAGGGCAATAAATCCGCGCCGCTCCTTTATGCTGCCGGTTCCCGGCGCAGTAAAGCGCTGGCTATAGGCAAACACGCATGGTTCCTTCTCTTGGATCAACACGCCCTGCTCGCGCCACGCGCGAAAATCCCGCGCCGCGCGGGTATATACGCTTTCTCCCTTTTGAGCGTCAAAGAGTTCAGGTAGTCCGAGGATGATACGGACAAGATTGTAAGGATTCCTTTGGTAATAGGCCTGCTGCATAGCAGGGGTGATCTTGTCGTAGGGCTGAGTTACAACATCATCGAGCCGGACAGTGGCAGGATTGTAGCGCCAGGCACGGAACGGATAGATGCGGGCCATGGAGGCGGTCTTGCTCCCCATCGAAACGAAATTTTGGGCCCCGGGTTATTTCCCGAAAGATGAAATCCTGGGCCATGCAGCAGGGTTGTTCAGGCCGGGCGAATGGAAAACTGCTCAGTCCCGATTGTATCCCAGTGGATATTCGGGAAGGGCATTCCCGGGAGCGGAAGCGGCGCTCGGGAAACCCGCTGGGCGCCGAGGCCTGAGCCGGGCCATTCGTGGTACCATCGCGTTCTACTTCAAGGTGGCTGCGTTATGAAGATGCTTCCCTTCCAGCGCAATCGGTTCCAGGGAGGCGGTTATCCGCATCTCGTTTTCTTATGGATTTGCGCCTTCGCTGCGCTGCTGGTTGCCTTGCCCGTTCGCGCCCAGGACGATCAGTTGAACCAGGTGCACGTCAAGCCGCACGCCTCTACCTCAACTCCGGCCGCTGAGCCGCAGGGAACCGAGGCAGCTCCGGAAACCGGCAAGGACGCCCTCCGCCTGCACCCCGGGTCGTTTATCCGCATGAATGTGGATATGGTGCTGGTGCCGGTCACCGTCACCGATCCCATGAACCGGCTGGTCACTGGTCTCGAACAGAACGACTTTCAGATCTACGAAAACAACGGCGAGCAGAAGATCCGGAGCTTTGCCTGCGAGGACGCCCCCGTTTCTATCGGCATTATTTTTGACCTTTCCGGCTCCATGTCGTCCAAGCTGGTGCGGGCTCGCGAATCCATCCTTCAGTTCATCAAGACGGCTAATCCGCAGGACGAGTTTTTTGTCATCGGGTTCAACGATCGCCCTGAGCTGATCGAGGATTTCACCAGCTCGATCGACGACATCCAGGCGCGGCTGGCGACGGTGCACGCAGGCCATCGCACGGCGCTGCTCGACGCGATTTATTACGGCGTCGCCAAGATGCGCGATGCCAAGCACGAGCGCAAAGCCCTGCTCGTCGTTTCCGACGGCGGCGACAACCGCTCGCGCTATACCGAGGGCGAAGTGCGCTCCAAGGTTCGCGAGTCCGACGTCCAGATTTACGCCATGGGCATCTTCGATCCTTACGCGCCCACGCCCGAAGAACGGATGGGGCCGCAACTGCTGCAAAGCCTGGCCGAGGAAAGCGGCGGCCGGCTCTTTCAGGTGGATGACATCGACGAGTTGAGCGACATTGCTGAGAAGATTTCAACCGAGCTGCGCAATCAATACGTCATCGGCTACAAGCCCAGCGACGTGAATCGCGACGGCAAGTGGCGTAAAGTGAAAGTTAAAGTGAATCCACCACCGGGATTGCCCCCGCTAACCGTCTACGCACGAACGGGCTATTATGCGCCTTTGCAATAAATTGGCATTGGCAGCGCTGCTTGCTGCGGCGCCGCTGCTCGCCACCCTGCTGCTCGCCACGTTGATCGCTGCACCGCGAAACCTGGCTGCACAGCCTGCACCCCAACAGAGCGGAAGTTCCCAGGCTGCCCAGACCAGTTCGTCGCCAAGCCAGGCCCCGCAGCTCACCGTCGACACCGATCCGGTGCGCTCGCCCGATGCCGGAACTGTGCCCGCGCCCGCCCCGCTCCACAAAGAGGGTGGCCAGGGCTACATCCTGCGCACCAACGTTGAAGAGGTGGTGCTGAATGCTACCGTCGTCAACGGCTCGCAGCTCGTCCAGAACCTGAGCAAGGATGATTTCGAAATCTACGAGGACGGCGTCAAGCAGACCCTCCTCAGCTTCCAGCACACCGATCTGCCGGTATCGATCGGCCTGGTCATCGACAATTCGGGCTCGATGTACCGCAAGCGGCCCTCTGTCAACAAGGCGGCGCTCGACTTGGTCGAGGCCTCAAACCCCGGCGACGAAGCATTTGTCGTCAATTTCTCCGATGAGGCCTTCATCGACCAGGACTTTACCGGAAATATCAATAAGCTGCGCGATGGACTCTCGCATATCGACTCCCGCGGCGGAACGGCTCTCTATGACGCCGTGGTCGCTTCCGCGGACAAGCTGGTAGCCGATGCCAAGCGCCCCAAGCAGGTGCTCATCCTTATCACCGATGGCGAAGACAACGCCTCCAGCATGAGCCTGGAGCAGACCATCCGCCGCGTGCAGCAGCTCTCTGGCCCGACCATCTACTCCATCGGTCTGCTCTTCGGCGACGAGATGGATCGCGGTGAAGCCCGCCGCGCGCGCCGCGCCCTTGAACTGCTCTCCAGCGAAACCGGCGGCATGGCATTTTTCCCCAAGAACATCGAGCAGGTAGACCAGATCGCCGCCGAAGTGGCGCGCGATATCCGCACGCAGTACACGCTCGGCTACCGTTCCACCAAGCCCATGAACGTCCCCGGCTTTCGCCGCGTGGAAGTAACAGCCCGCGCCAAAGGCATGGGCAAGCTCGAAGTCCGCACCCGCACCGGCTATTTCCCCCAGGTGCACGCCCGCCAGACAGCTGAGATCACCGAACCCTAACTCACCGAGCCCTGAAGAACCTAGCCGGGACGAGGCCGGGACTTTACGCGCTGCGACACGAATCCTATGAGTCGGGCTTTGTGTCAGGGCACGACTTTAGTCGTGCCGAAAAGCCGATCAAAACAAGGCGGGCTTTAGCCCCTGCGGGATGTTTCTGCGGATTGTGATGCTCACAATGAACTTTACCCTTGAGCTTTTAAGGGCCTTGAGCTTTTCAAGAAAGGAGCAGGGCCTTTCA
>JASIJW010000240.1:0-2798 GCA_030050035.1 Acidobacteriaceae bacterium
AGCGCGCCGCTGACGATCACCCAGCAGCACGTGACCACTACAATCGCAGTCATGGCTACTGTAAGCCGGTCGATTGAGCGGATGTTCCGATAGAGCAGCCACGCATTCACCAGGCATACGCCCACGGCAATCGCAAGTGCGCCCGCGTGGCTTAGCCCTTGATGCAGGAAGCCCATATACTGCGCGAAGCCAACGGCGCCCGAAGCGATGGTGAACGGCCCAACGATCAGCGTCTGCCACAAAAAGAGAAAACTCATCAGCCGTCCAAAGCCCTCTCTGCCGAACGCCTCTTGCAGGTAGTAGTAGGAGCCGCCTGAATTCGGCAAGGCTGATCCCAACTCCGCCCATACCAGCCCGTCGCACAGGCACAAAAATCCTCCAAGCACCCAGCCCGCCATCGCCTGCGGCCCGCCCATGGCAGCGATCGCAAGCGGAATGGTGAGAAAGGGGCCCACCCCAACCATGTTCAGTACATTGGCAGAGATCGCGCCCCATGGGCCAAGGCCGCGCTCAAGCTGCTCGCCGCGTTGCGCTGCGCGGGAGGCTTGCGTGGCCATTTCGGAAGTCATACGGGTCAAGTTAGCGGCCCCAGCTTGCTTCGGTTACTGTCCTTTTCCCGCCGCAGCATTCTTACTTTGGGTCAGCAGATTGCCTTCCGTCTTGAACAGCGGGTTTTTGTCGAGGCTCAGCAAGTTTGCAAAAATCCGGTAGGCTCCCGGAACGCCAAGCGGCAACTCTCGGTAGAAAGCGTAGGCCGTATAGACATAGATGCCCGATCCGTAGTGGGCAATTACCATCCCGCCCTTCTGCGGATCCTGCCCCGGATCGTGTGTTTCAAGCAGCGGCTCGTACTTCACGTCCCACGTCTTCAAAAATTTCGATCCGCGTTCTTCGATCCACCCCTCGAAATCCTTGTCTGTGATTGAATTCGGCCAGCGCATCGCCGGATTTTTCGGATCGAGAATCGTCACCGCCGAGTGCTCATCCGTAACTTCTTCCGGATTGTTAGTCATCTCGTATGGATACGGGCCGAAGTTATGATCGAACTCCGGCGTCTGGTACTGCACAACCACCACGCCGCCCTTCTTCACATAGTCCATCAAACGGCCGTTAAAGGTGCGCAGATCGTCGCGTACCGCATAGGCGCGCACGCCAACCAGGATCTCGTTGTACTTCGCCAGATCGCCTGTCGCCAGATCATTCTCCGTAAGGAAGTGCACATGGATGCCAAGATCCTCCAGCGCTGCGGGAATGTCGTCTCCGCTGCCGGCAATGTAGCCGATCGCGAGCCCCGGGCTCACCTTCACATTCGCGGCCGTAATTTCGTCGCTCGCGTTGCTATAGTCGAAGTAAGGCCGCAGTCCCGCATAGCCGGTCTGCACATAGCCATCTTTGTAATCGTGACCGTCATACGTTGCCACAGCCTGGATCGGATAACCCTGCTCCTTCAGGTTCGAGGGCATAACCTTGAACGAGACAATCAGCTCTTGCCCGTCGCGCTCGAACGAAAACGGAGCGCTCGCAGGCGTGGACTTCCACCCATCTGGAAGATCGAGCCGCACCGTGCCCTGCGCCGGACCATACACGTTGCTGTGAATCTGCACGCTCACTGGAACGTAAGCCGCGGTGAGCGGAATTACGCCCGCGCCTTGTACCATGTGGACTGAAATCGCCGGCCCGATGGGCAGCGGCTCGTTCACCGTGCCCGAACCCGCCTCGCGCTGCACCGTTTGCACATCTTCCGACAACTCAATCGGCACTCCGTGATAGGAGAACGTAACTCTCGCCTGCAGCGGATACGGCGCGACAGGCAGATTACGGTATTTCTCATTCCGCACGTCGTAATACGCCTGGTCCAGTCCCGGACGATCGAAGTACGGCTTCGTGTATTGAGTATCATCGGGAATCTGCACCCAGAACAGTGTGTTCAGAACGCTGCCGCCATCGAGCGGCCCATCCACGCGCCCTGCCGCACTGTCCGCATCAATCGTCGATCCTTCCAGCGTCAGCGTCACCTTGTCCACATTTACCTGCGCAGCACCATCGTCGGATAGGTGCACGAGCACGCGGAACTTTTGTCCCGGAATGGCCATCGGAAAGTCGGGCTGCTCCATCCGCATGAACCCGCGCTGCGGTGCCGGATTCGCCGTCATCTTATCCGACGTCACGTTGGCCGTAATCGAAAGGCTCAGTGAGAGCGCAAGCGCTTCGTTGAACTGCACGCGCTTCACATTCAGCTCGTGGAGCACGTTGTATTTGGCTTCGTCTGAAAGAGAGCTGCTCTTCGCCTTCTCGATTAACTGGCTTGTCGCTGCCAGTCCGTCGGCCAGCATCGGTGCAATAGCGCTTGGCTCGTTCACCCTGTAGCTGGCTATCGCCTGCTCCACCAAATCGTTGATCTTGTTCAGCCCATCGGTCAGGAACGCATGCTCCTGATCGCCGGCCAGGGTGGCAATTCCTGCGAGCGAAACGTCAATGCCGTCGAAGAACGTCTTCTCTTCATCCGCCGCCGGAATCCGCGAACCGAAGCGGTGATAGTCAGAAAAAGCAGCGCCCGCCGCAGGCACTTCGCCGCCCCCGTTCTGGGATTTCTGGTAGCCCAGCCCTGTGCGCGAAATCTGCTGAGCGCTCAGTCCATTTACAGGGCTGTAAGTGCCAACGGGGATTCTAACGTTGACACTTACAGGCCCCTCCTCGAATTTATTTGTAATGTAATTCTGCACGCCATTGGCACGCCGGAAGAACGGCGCGTGCGCGTACTCTTTGTAGGGATTCCAGGGAAGCAGTCCTGCCTTGAT
>JASIJW010000241.1:0-9063 GCA_030050035.1 Acidobacteriaceae bacterium
GAGACGCTGGATAGCTTCTCCGCGCTTTACTCCTCGTTTTCGCTGACCGCCCCCACGAACTCCGGTACCGGCGCCGATATTGGCTTCGACAACTGGTTCAACAATTGGGGCAACGAGGTGATGATCCAGAACTACATGATCAACCGTGACGGGCAGTGCGGCCCGGTGCTGACCACCCAAACCTTCGGCGGCACGAACGGCGTCCCGGTAAACACATGGGTTCTGTGTCAATACGGCTCGGAGCTCATCTGGCAGATCCAGCAACCCAGCGGTAATCCTGGAGTTTTCGGCTTTACCTCTGGCAGCGTGGACATTCTTGCTATGAACCAATGGCTGGAGAACAACATAAATCCGAATACCGGCTCCACATACCTGCCGGCGGGTTCCACCATAACCGTGATCAGCTATGGCTTCGAAATTACCGCCACGGACGGGGTAAACGAGAACTTTGCGATCAACAGTTGGTCGGTTACCAATAATTGACCTTGGGGAGAGCGGCAAGCAACCCTGCTTGTCGGCTCTCTCCTGCAGTTTTTGACAATCTGATTTGATTCGATCTGGATACTTTTGAGGGAAGGGATGTCAGTTTAATCCCTTCCCCTGCTCTACCTCTTTTGTGACTTCGCACTCAGTCCATGATCTGTCGGTAACCGGTGTTTTTCACTCGCCTGACGGAGGGTCCTATGAGAAATTCACGCGTCTTCTCACTTCTGCTCCTGTTGTTGGGTCTGGCTTCGACCTCGCTTGCTTTTGGGGCGCCGACCATCTCGCTTTCACCCACCAGTATTACCGCTGACATGTCAGGACAGTGCAGCGGCAATCCACAAGCCCAGAACGTTGCAATCAGCAACTCCGGGAGCGGCACGCTGTCGACCCCGACATTCCAAACTAGCTATAGTGAGGGAAGCGGCTGGCTGAATCCGGCAATTACCGGCAGCGGCAACTCCTATACGCTGCAAGTCAACTTCCAAAACACCTGTGGTTTGGCTCTCGGAACCTACGACGCCACGATTGCAGTCTACAGTTCTGGAGCGAGCAATTCCCCGGTGAACGTTCCTGTCACGCTGCAGGTTGGGACCGGGAGCACGCCGACCATCTCGCTTTCCCCAACGAGTCTGAGCTTTAGCGGAACGGTAGACGGTTCGAATCCGTCTGCGCAGGACGTCACTGTAAGCAACTCAGGCGGGGGCACGCTGGCTTCTCCGACAACCTCGATCACCTATGGTAGCGGAAGTGGTTGGCTCTCGACGAATGTAACGGGCAGTCAGGCTCCCTATACCATTGCCAACCAGACGAACATCTCGGGCCTCTCTACTGGAACTTACACCGCCACGGTTCAGGTTTCGAGTTCGGGAGCGAGCAACTCGCCGCAGAGCTATACCGTCACGCTGACAGTGGCTGCATCGGGGTCGCCGGCCATCTCGCTTTCACCAAGCGGTGTCAACGCTAACATGTCCGGGGCATGCAGTGGCAATCCAGCTACCCAGGACGTCACCATCAGCAACGCCGGAGGCGGCACGCTGGCGACACCGGCTTTCCAAACCAGCTACAGCCAGGGAAGCGGCTGGCTGAATCCGTCAATTTCCGGCAGTTCGGCCCCTTACACGTTGCAAGTCGTTTTCCAGAATACCTGTGGCTTGGCTCTCGGAACCTACAATGCCACGATTCAAATTTCCAGTTCGGGAGCGACCAATTCGCCGGTAAACCTTCCTGTCACGCTGCAGGTTGGGTCGGAGAGCTCGCCGACCATCTCGCTATCGCCAAACAGCCTCAGCTTTAGCGGAACGGTGGGTGGCTCCAATCCGGCTTCGCAGAACGTCACAGTGAGCAACTCCGGCGGTGGCACGCTGGCGTCTCCAACCACCTCGATCACCTACGGCAGCGGAAGCGGCTGGCTCGCTGTGACGACGCAGGGAAGCTCGGCTCCTTATACATTGGACAACCAGGTGACCACCGGAAGCCTCGCAGCTGGAACCTACACCGCCACGGTTAACGTTTCGAGCTCAGGAGCGAGTAACACTCCCGTGAGCTATCCCGTCACGTTCTCAGTATCTTCGTCGTCGGTATGCACCTCATCAGTCCTCGCTCAGGGTACTAACTGCACGTATGCCGCCGGTACCTACTCCCCGAACACTGAAAACCTCATCGAGGAGACCCAAGTCAATCAGGACTACTTTGGTGACACCGGCTCCGGATATGCGCAGACGCTGTATTCGACCAACCCCGGGGACTGGTACGTCACGGCCAATATGCCAACCGGCAACGAGTCGGTGGAGTCATTCCCCGACGCCTGGCAACTTTACAACGGGGAAGAGGTGGACAGCTTCACCTCTTTGATCGGCTCGTTCTCAGAGACCGTTCCTGACAGAGTGTCCAATCCCAACACCTGGGTTTCGGGCGACCCTGGCAACCCCAACATCGCCACCGATATTGGCTTTGACACCTGGTATAACGTTCCATCGGGCATGCCTGATGAGGTGATGATCCAGCACGACATGATCAACCGCGGCGGGCAGTGCGGCCCCGTGCAAGCCACTGTGACCTTCGGCGGCGGCTCGAACGGTGTCCCGCAAAACACATGGGTCCTGTGCATATACGGCACTGAGATGATCTGGCAGATCCAACAACCCGTCGGCAGCTCCGATCCCAATTTCGGCTTCCAAACCGGGAGTGTGGACATCAAAGCCATGATCGATTGGCTGGAGAACAACACGAACCCGAACCCGCCTTCGGGCGCCACGTACAACACCTGGCTGCCTGCGAACGTGTCGATCAGTTCAGGTGGAATGAGCTATGGCTTCGAACTTTGCAGCACGGGCGGGGTAAACGAAAACTTCGAGGTTAACAGCTTCTCGATTACCGAATCACCAGCACCGTAACCATGGGGCGGCGGAGGAGCGAACTGCTGCTTCTCCGCTCTCCTTAGTGGCTTAACAACCTGATTTGTGTCGGCTCACTCAGCTCAATGAGTAGCCATGCAGCGCTGCAGAGGAAGGGAGTGCGTCTCGGGCCCTTCCTCGATTCATTCTCAGTGCAGGCAATGCCGCAATCTGACGAAGCTTTCTTCTTCTGCCGGGCGTCTGGCCTCAGCCAAAAAAGTGCGATTCGGTTCCGGCATGTGGTGTAGCCGGTACTCAAAAATGTACCGTGTAAGCCACCTGCTCAAAGCCTCGTAATAGCGCATCGAGTTGGGCCTGCCTATTGGCTTGATACGGTGCCAGCGTTGCGCTGGCACGAGCTACGTAGACTCAAGGAGAATATTCCCAAACCGAGTTGTATCACCGGTGCGAATAATGCCAACGACTCCTTTCGCACGCGACTTAAATAATGCGTGAGATTCCCATGCGACAGAAATGCCCTCCAGCGCTTCCTCATAAAAATGTAACGTCTCAGACGAGCATGTCTCCCGAAATTCCGAGGCCATAACCGCTTTGCCGCATTTGAAATTCATGCGCACTGCCCGCAGTACATCTATGACCCGTGGAAACCCACCTACAAGCGAGATGTCGATCGTTTCTACTCCAGACACATAGGGGAAGCCCCAATCTGAGATAAGCAGAGTGTCCGTATGACGAACACGGCTCAAGAGAGAGTTGATTGCTGGATTGATAATTCCGCTTACAAGCATCCCGTTTTCTACTCCAGGTCGATGAAGTGCCCCGTATATGCGCTAGGAGTCATAAACCGATACCGATGATATATCATATGAATGTGTCATTATCAAGCGACACGGCGTTCGCCTCCATAGAGCACTGGAAATAAAAAGCATGCGCCCGCATCATCTCTACAAAATCGTGTGAGCATGCACGTTTGTTCGCCAGACAGCAAAAGCAAATTGTCCGGCTGTTCTTCGATGTTCACGTTTGACATATCAATTTTGATTCGATATGATTCGGGCAAAAGCGAATAGGGTCGCAAACCGCATTTATGATCGGACTCGTTAACTACGCACAAGAGCCTTATTCGGTGGAGCTTCGCGACCTTCCGCTCCCTGGCATTGGAGAAGAGGATGTTTTGCTGAAGGTCCAGGCAGTGGGCGTCTGCGGCAGCGATCTGCACCAATACGCCGGCAAGCAGAGCTGGCCTGTGAATTACCCGGTCGTTCTCGGTCACGAGTTCGCCGGTTCTGTTGCCGAACTTGGAAGTCGTGTAAAGGGCTTTAAAGAGGGTGACCAGGTCGTAAGCGAAACAGCTGCCGAACTGCCTCCGGATTCCCCATTCATTCGTAGGGCTCTATATAATCTGGAGCCCAAGAGGCTTGGCTTTGGGTACGGGGTGAACGGAGCGATGGCGGGTTACGTCAAAGTTCCAGCGCGCTGTCTTCATCATATTCCAGCGCCTTTAGTATTTGAAGATGCGGCCCTCACAGAGCCGTGTTGCGTAGCGTACAACGCTGTTTGTGTTAATTCCCACATACGTCCTGGCGACACAGTGGCAGTGGTTGGGCCCGGACCGATCGGTTTGCTTTGTGCGGCAATGGCAAAGCTCGCCGGCGCCGGACATCTCGTCGTAGTCGGCATTCCGGCCGACTCCAAACGACTTGAGACGGCGAAACGGATTGGCGCTGATACGGTTCTTGTCGCTCAAGAGAATCAGGTTGAAGAGTGGGTGAGCAACTTCGGCGACGGCTATGGAGTCGACTTGGTCATTGATGCCGCTGGTGTGTCCGCCTCACTTAAACTTGCGCTCGACATCGTACGCCCGGCAGGCTCAATCACCAAGGTAGGGTGGGGGCCGCAGCCGCTCGACTTTTCGCTTGATCCGCTGGTGCAGAAAGGCGTCACCCTTCAGGGCAGCTATTCGCATAATTGGCCGATCTGGGAAAAGGTTCTTTCACTTCTGTCCAGTGGCAAAATTGATCTTCGACCCATACTCAACAGAGTTTCGCCTCTTTCGGAATGGCGCGAAACCTTCGAGGAGATGCGCACAGGGGCGATCGTGAAGGGGGTGCTGAGGCCGTGAACCAGCCGATATCTACCTCGGGCAGACGATTAAAGGACAAAGTAATCTTGGTAACCGGATCGACCACTGGCATCGGGGAGGGCATGGCGCGGCTTTTTGCGCGCGAAGGCGCTCAGGTCATGATCCACGGAAGGCGAAGAGATGCGGCTCAAAAGCTGGCAGCTGATATAGGCGACAAGGCGTCATTTGTCGTGGGCGCGCTCGAGGACCCCGAAATCCCGGCTAAGCTCGTCGCTGAAACCGTTGAACGATTTGGGAGAATCGATGGCCTTGTAAACAACGCGGCGGCAGTCACCCACGGAAGTATTCATGATACGGATCGAGAATTATTCGATCGAACCATTGCTATCAACTTAAGAGCGCCACTCTTCCTGATTCAGGCAGCTGTTCCCCATTTTCGGCAACAAGGTGGAGGCCGGGTACTGAATATCGGCTCGATCAATTCCTACTGCGGAGAACGAATTCTGTTGGCCTACTCTATTTCCAAAGGAGGCCTAACGACGCTTACGCGTAACCTGGCGGATGCGCACGCCACTGAGCACATCCAAATAAATCAATTGAACGTCGGGTGGACGCTCACACCAAACGAATATGAATTGAAGTTGAAAGATGGCCTGCCCAAGGACTGGCCTCTGAAGCTGCCAAAGAGCGTGGCCCCTTCAGGGCGGATTCACTCGCCTGAGGAGGTTGCATTGGCGGCAATCTATTTCTTGTCCGATGAGGCTGCTCTTGTTAACGGTTCGATTCTTGATTTGGAGCAATTTCCTGTTATAGGAAGAAATCCAACCAAGGAGACCGAATGAGTTGCCGTTCGAGGCCCAGACTATCCGCGTTTCCAAAGTGCTACATGGACCAACTCTGCGTAGACCGGACCATGACTCTTTTGGAATGGATTGAAATAGGCGCTACGCTTGGTGTTGACGGACTTGAATTCTACTCGGGGTTTCTGGAAGACGACGATTTCTTCCTCCAAAATGTCAAGGCGGCGCTGGCGCAGCGCAACCTTGCAATGCCGATGCTATGTTGCTCCCCGGATTTTACGCAGCTCGATCCACTTCGTTTACAGAAGGAGATTGACCGGGAAAAGCGGATGATTGAGATCACTGCGTTTTTTGGCGGTCGTTATTGCCGTGTTTTGTCAGGTCAGCGTCGGCCAGAACTAGCGCGAGATGAAGGTATCGCACAAGTCGTTCGGGTAATCAAAGATTTATTGCCGTTTGCCGAAGACCACGGCGTCGTCTTAACCATGGAGAATCACTACAAGGACAACTACTGGCAATATCCTGAATTTGCCCAGAAGATGGATGTTTTCGTAGAGATCGTAGAAAAAATTGACTCGCCATGGTTCGGAGTCAACTTCGATCCATCAAACGCTATCCTGGCAGGTGAAGATCCTTTAGTTCTGCTCGATCGAGTAAAGCACCGGATTGTAACCATGCATGCAAGCGACCGCTACCTGAAGTGTGGCACAATCGAGGACCTGCGCAAGGAAGAAAATTCTGTGGGCTATGCCAGCCGTCTGTCACACGGCGCCATCGGAAAGGGATTGAATGATTACGACAAGATCTTTTCGACCCTCCGCTCGGTTGGATTTAATTCCTGGATTTCCATCGAAGACGGACTGGATGGAATGGACCAGTTGAGGGAATCGGTGGACTTTCTGAAAGGTAAAATAAACCAGCACTTTGGGCGGCACAACTGAGATCCTCACGCGTTTCACAAAGTCAGCTGGTCGAGTCTTTCGACCTGTACGGCCAATCATGTTGCCTCTCTCCTGCGGCTAAGAAGAACCACCCAACCGTTTCTCCACTCTCAACGAAAGGAACATGAGGCGGACTCACCCACATTCGTGTGGTGTGAGTCTCTCAGTAAAGTTGCCATGATCCCGATCGTCCAGATTTCGCTCGACATCATCTCGATACCGGAAGCGTTGGAAACCGCGCACATTGCTGTACATTCCGGCGTTGACTGGCTGGAGGCAGGAACTCCCCTTATCATTGCCGAAGGCATGAATGGGGTTCGCGCCTTGCGAAGCGATTTTCCCGAGGTACCCATTGTCGCCGATCTGAAAACAATGGACGGTGGCTGGCTCGAGGCAGAAATCATGGCAAAAGCTGGAGCTACGCATGTGGTGGTGATGGAACGAGCGCATCCCGAGACGATCAAAATGGTGGTGAAAGCGGGCAAAGACCTCGGTGTAAAGGTGATGGGAGATAACCTTGGGGCAAAGGATAAGGTTGCGGCCGCGAAACGCTTGGAAGATTTCGGTTGTGACTTTGTGATTCATCACATTGGTTATGACGAGCGCCGCGGGCTCGCTGCCGCAGGAGAGCCGTGTCCAAGCCCGCTTGACCAGTTGCGCGACATTGTTGCGGCGGTCAATGTTCCAGTACAGGCTGTCGGTGGCCTATCGATTGAACAGGCCATCCGAACTCCTGAATATGGAGCTCCTCTTGTTGTTCTCGGTGCTCCGCTTACGGTTGACGCTGATTCCTTCAAGACAGCTTCCGGAGACCTTGGCAGTGTCCTTCGCGAAATCTGCGGTAGAGTCCACGCCTACCGCCTCTGACCAGCCTGGTCTCCAAGATCCTCGCTTGCGCGAGAAGATAGGGACCTCATCGAACGCGGCATGTCGAGCGCGTGTTGACTTGCTAGCTTGGCAAAAGCCGAAAGCGGTTATCTGGGCAACCGCCGATACCGGTTTCGACTGCAAAGACGCTTCCCGAAAGGCGCTCCGCCGATCGGGCGCTGGTGATATAGAGTGTCTTTAGCTCCGGACCACCAAACGTGCACGTGGTTGGGTTCGAGGTTGGCAAAGCTATGACTCGGTCAACCCGACCGTCTGGGGCCACTCTGATCAAACACCCACCGCCGTAACGTGCGTTCCACAGGTACCCTTGTGCGTCGATGGCCGACCCGTCGGGGAGGCCGCGCGGATAAGCGGCCAGGAATACATTGCCGTCACTGATGGTTCCCGTCTGGTCATCGTAGGCATAGGAGTATATGGTGTTGGCTGGAGAATCCGCGAAATAGAAGGTTTTGCGGTCAGGACTCCAAGCTATAGTGTTCGATATCCCGACATTCTCTCTCCACTTCGAGACGGTTCCGTCTGGATCTACCCGATAGAGAACCCCGCCGGTGAAATCCACGTCAAGATTCTCGCCTTGAGGGCCGACATTGTTGCGCATCGTTCCCACCCATAGCGATCCGCGAGGGTCGATCCTGGCGTCGTTGAACCGCATTGCCGGTGCTGTCTCCAACCTATAATGTGTTCGAAGCCTTGGATGCATGCGCGGAGACCAGAAGCTGATGCTCGATCCGAGGACCAAAAGAAGGAGTTCTGCATCCGTTGTCAGATTTACGGCAGTCACAGGCTCATCGAAAAGCCACGTCTCTGTGGTATCGCGCGTTAGATCGTACCGATGGACCAGAAATCGATTGATATCAGTCCAGTACAAAGCATTCTGCGCGGGATGCCAAACTGCGCCTTCGCCACAGATATCACCGGCTGGGGCAATACATCGGATCTCATCAGGCATCTTCATCTCCTGCCTTACGAACCACTGACGGGGTTAGAGCATCTCCAGTTTATTCATATTGATTGTGCTCGCGCGGCTTTGAGCCCCAGAGCCGATAGTAAGCGATGAAGAGATAGCAAAAGACCGGAAGTATAAAGGCATGTTGGATCCCCATTGTGTCGGCAAGGGCGCCAAGCAGGAACGGGATCACGGCGCCACCGACACAGGCTGTCATCATGAGGCCTGAGCCTTTGCTCGTGAGGGGGCCGAGGCCGACAACGCCAAGCGCAAAAATATTGGGAACATAAAAAATTAAGGAACCCACACAGAACCAGGGTCCAAATCGCGAGTAGACCAGACGTGACCATAGATATCACGAGGAGTATTGCCGCGGCGATTCAAAAGCCTCCGAGCAGGTGCCCAGACCTGATTTTGGTGAGAACCCAAGAGCCCAGAAGCCGCCCCACCAACGCACTGAACCAGTAAAGCGATATTAAAAAAGAGGCGGTTTTTTCACTATTCATTCCTTGGGACTTGAAGTAGTTAACAGCGATCGAAGCAAGTCCCACCTCGACACCAACAT
>JASIJW010000242.1:0-2545 GCA_030050035.1 Acidobacteriaceae bacterium
AGCCTCGGCGCAAGTTTTCGCTCGATGAGGTGCGCACGCTGCTGCATGCGCTGGGCGACCCGCACCACACATTCCAGTCAGTTCTCATTGCCGGCACAAACGGTAAAGGCTCGACGGCTGCCACACTCGCCTCGATTCTGGCGGCCGCGGGCCTGCGCACCGGCCTGTACACTTCGCCGCACCTGGAGCGGCCGAACGAGCGCATCCGCCTAAGTAGCTCGGGGTTGGCCGGCGTCGAGATTACCGACGATGACTTTGCGCGGCTTTACTTTCGCGTGCACGATGCAGCGCAGCAACAGGTCGCGGGCGGCCAGCTTCCGCAGCACCCAAGCTACTTTGAAGTCCTTACCGCGCTTGGCTTTCTCTACTTCGCCGAGAAGAAAGTCGACATTGCTGTTCTCGAAGTGGGGCTTGGTGGGCGCCTGGATGCGACCAACGTGGTCGACCCGCTGCTCTCGATCGTCACCGACATTGCGCTTGACCACATGGAGTGGCTGGGGCCGACGATTTCAGCCATAGCGCGGGAAAAGGCCGGGATTCTGCGGCCGCGCGGGACGCTCATCACGCTGCCACAGCACCCTGAGGCCAACAAGGTTCTCGGCGAAGTTGCCGTCGAGCTGGGCAGCCGCGCCGTAAGCGCCGTGCCGTATATGCCGCGAACCCACGACGCTCCGCTGGGGGACTATATAGTAGAGGCTCTCGGCGCGGAGATCGAGGTCAGCTCACCGCTGGCTGGCGCGCACCAGCACCGCAATATCGCGCTGGCTATTGCCGCGGCCGTGGAGCTGGCTACACACCACGGGTTTCCAGTTACGGAAATCGCGATTGCACAAGGCATCCGCAACACGCAATGGCCAGGGCGCCTGGAGCGCATTGAGGGCGACGGAATCACCTGGGTCTTTGACGTGGCTCACAATCCCGCGGGCGTTTGGGCTCTGCGGGCCAGCCTTCGCACGGTCCTCAGGGAGGGTCTGCCGAACGCAGTTGTCTTTAGTTGTTTACGGGATAAGCCCGCGGCCGAAATGGCGCAGATCCTGTTTCCGCTCTTCGATCAGGTAATTCTGACGCCGATTCATACCGCGCGCGCCGCCTCAGTAGATGATCTGCTGGCCGCGGCTCAGACCACCGGCGTGCCAGCCGTCGCGGCCGACTCTGTTGCGGATGCCCTCAGGCTTGCCGCAGAACGCGCGTCCGGCGGCACGGTCGTTGTCTCCGGCTCGGTGTACCTGGTGGGCGAAGCCCGCGCGATCATCCTGAGGAATGTGCCGGCGCGAGGTCCCGCGGCATGAGCGCCAATACGGCCTACGCCAACCGCCGCCCGAACCCTATGCCGCGGCTTTACCGCTGGCGCAGTAATCTGATCGTGACGCCTGCAATCGGCGTGGTCACCGGCATTTTCGGATCACTGGCGCTGTTTGTTTCGCTCTTTGAACGGTCGGGCCGCGTGCAGCATCGCATCGCTCAGCTCTGGGCGCGCATCTGCGTGCGCATCAGCCTCTGGCCCAGCGGCTCGAAGCTCACCATCCGCGGCGCTGAGAATTTGGGCAAGCACCCGGTCGCCGTTTACGCCGCCAACCACACCTCCTATGTGGATACGCCGGTGATCTTTGCTGCGCTGCCCTTCCAGTTCCGGATCCTAGCCAAAAAGGAGCTGTGGCCGATCGCCTTCATCGGCTGGTATCTGAATCGCTCGGGTCAGATACCCATCGATACTGTCTCTGCGCGCGGCACGTTGACCAGCCTTGGAGCCGGCGCTCGCGCGCTCAATGCCGGCATGCCGCTGTTCGTCTTTCCTGAAGGCGGCCGGACGGAGGACGGGACGCTGCAGCAATTCATGTCAGGCGCGGCATTCCTCGCCATCCGAGCCCAGGTACCGATCGTGCCCATCGCTCTCACCGGCGTCTACGATCTGCTACCCATGCACACGCACTGGTTCTACCCGGGCGAGCTGGTGCTCACGGTCGGTGAACCGATAGAGACTCAAGGCATGACCACGCGCCAGACCGAAGAATTGAACGCACGGCTGCGGACGACGATTGAGGCCATGCTCGCCGAACCGGCACCTGCCGAGGCTTCCACCCGTGCTGTCTGATCCCGCCCGCTGACGAGCGCCCGATGCGCGCCGCATCGTTCTCGTATACCATTCCAACGTACGGCTGGCCGCGCATCTTACCTCTGCGAACTGGAGGGCGTCGTGGACACAAACAGGCGTATTGCAAGATTTTCGGGTAGCTGGCAGGAACTGCTTCACAAGAAATGGGTGAAGATCGCCGGCGTAGTCGTCATTCTTTTTCTGCTGGTAGTCGTCATCGTCCCACTCTTCGTCGACGCCGACATCTTCCGACCTACAATCGAGCAAAAAATCTCGGCCGCGATCGGTCGGCCTGTGACGATGGGCCACCTGAGCTTTTCGCTTCTTTCCGGCAGCCTGGTTGCAGACAACGTGGCCATCGCCGACGATCCCGCCTTCAGCTCAGCGCCGTTCTTCCAAACCAAATCACTGCACATCGGCGTCGGCACAGCCGCGCTCCTCTTCACGCGACAG
>JASIJW010000029.1:0-3467 GCA_030050035.1 Acidobacteriaceae bacterium
TTTATCCGCCAGCATGTAGCCCAGATAGTTGAGCGTCATCGCATTCTGCGGGTCCAGATCAAGCGCCTGGCGGAAGAACCGCTCAGCCTCATCCAGATGATGCTGCCGCTCCGCCCACTCGCCGCGCATGAACAGCAGATAAGTGCGATCTTCCTTTTTCGTGCTCAGCGGCTCGGCCTTGTCGAGCGCGTCTTCGGCATCCTTCCAGCGCTTCAGCCGGATGTCCATCTGCGCCAACTGCAGATACACGGCGCGATCGTCCTGCGTGCCCTTGAGCAGCCCCTTCGCCATGTTCAGGCCTTCATCAACCTGCCCGTGATCGGTCAGTTCGCCGGCCAGCATCAGCTTCAGGTCAGGATTCTTCGGGTCGGCAGCCACGGCCTTCTGCGAAACGTCGATCGCCTTGTCGAACTCCTTGGCATCGCGATACGCATCCACCTGGCCCTGGTAGCCCTGCACGGCCGAGCTGCCGCCCATGTCGATCATCTTCTGGTAGGCGGCGATGGCCTGGTCCGTCTTGCCCTGCTCGAGGTATACCGCGCCCAGCCGGTCCAGGAAGATGCCGCGGTTATTCTTCTCTTCGCTCGTGTAGGCACCGTTGGCGTGCGAGGTCTGGTCGACCATTTCCTGGTAGGTCTGCGCGGACTCGTCAAGCCGGCCCAGAACATCCAGCAGCAGCCCCTCGTTATAGCCCGCTTCGAGCGAACTGGGGTCGAGCTTGCGCGCTTTTTTCACCGTCGTCAGCGCATCGTCATACTTGCCTTGCCGGCGCTCAATTTCGGCAATATGCACCAGCGCTTCGCTGTTTTCCGGATCGGCCTCAGCCAGTTCCTTGTACTGCTTCAGGGCTTCGTCGAGCTGATCGTCGTTGTAGAGCGCCTGCGCCAGCGCGTCAATCGTCTGCAGGTCGCCCGGTTCCAGGTCGGCAGCGCGCTTGTAGGCGGCAATGGCGTCCTTGGTTTGTTTCTGCTGGTCGTAGAGCGAGCCCAGCGTGAACTCCATCTTGGGCGTGCGGCTGCCTTCCGGCACGTTCTGGAGCACCTGGATGGCGTGCGCCATGTCGTTGCTCTCGGCATAGAGCCGCGCCAGGTTCAGCACCACGTCTTCTGAGTCCGGCTCAATGGCCTGAGCGGTCTTGAACTCCTCTTCAGCTTTCTCGGGCTGGTGCTTCACGGTGTAAAGCTGCCCGAGAACCATCCGGTCTTCAACGTTCCTGGGCTGCAGCGTGACGATCTTTTCAAACTCCGCAATAGCCTGGTCCAGAACGTTGCCGGAAGGCGACGAAGAGGAGACGCCGCTGTCGCCTTCGCCCAGCTCGCGCAGGTAGATGCGGCCGAGCAGCTTGTGCGCGTCCACGTCATTGGGCGCAATCTTGAGCAGATTCTTGGCCGTCATCTCGGCGTCGTGGGCGCGGCCGGTGCGAAAGTAGAGATCGGCCAGCTCGTCGTTCAACTGCGGCGAGTCCGGATCGGCATCGAGCGCCAGCTTGTACTCCTCGATGGCGTGGGTAATCTCGTCGGGCCGGCCTTCGGAAATGGCATCGTCTTCGTACATGCTGGCCAGCGCCGCGTGGTAGTACGCCATGGCGCGGTTCGGCTGAGAGGCAGACTCCGCCGCAGGTTGAGCCGTGGCGGCAAGTGCCGCACTGGTCGGGGCAGGGGATTGAGCGGCGACGGCAGCGGCTGGCAACAGCAGCAGCGAGGCTGCAGCTGCGGCAATCCGAAGGTCCACAATCCGGAGATTGAGGTTCCGGAGATCCATGATCCGGAGATCGAGTCTCCGGCGATTTAGGATCCGAAGATCCAGGCGTAAGGATTCCATTTTCATCATTCCAGAGGACACCGCGCCCTTTCCGTCGGTTGCGCCGAAGCTAAGTCGTACCAGTGGGCGGCACAGGCGGCCGGCTCAAGCAGCCGAACTTGTCCTATTGTACAGACGAATTTACGCGCCGTTTGTCGCACCGCTGGCAGGGAATTGGGAATCCGCCAGCTTAACCCAAAGCCCCAACCTGAAGAGCTGGCTACTGGCCCAGTCCAATGTGCGCCATCAAAGCGCCGCCCAGCCGGGCCGATTCTGCTCCTGTTTGGATGCGCCCGGCGGCATCTCCGTCAGCGCCTAACGCTTAACGCCGGAAGTGCCGCACCGCCGCAAAGCGTTCTGTGCCGGAAGTGCCGCATCGCCGTAAAGCGTTCAGTGCCGGAAGTGCCGCATCGCCGTAAAGACCATCGCCACGCCCAGCCTATCGGCGGCGGCAATCACTTCTTCATCCCGTACCGATCCTCCCGGCTGAATCACGGCCGTCGCGCCCGCCTTTGCCACCTCTTCAAGGCCGTCGGGGAAAGGGAAAAATGCGTCCGAAGCGGCCACGCACTCCTTCAGCGGCAAAACCGCCTTCATCGCCCCAAAACGCGCCGCATCCACGCGGCTCATCTGTCCCGCGCCAATGCCCAGCGTCTGCCCGTCCCGCGCGTAGACGATCGCGTTCGATTTGACGTGCTTGCACACGCGCCAGGCGAACAGCAGGCTGCGCAACTCCTCGGCCGTCGGTGGACGCCACGTCACCACCTTCAGTTCCGACTCGGCCACGCGGCCGGTGTCGGCGTCCTGCAACAGCAGCCCGCCGGAAACGTGCTTTACCACTGGCCTCGGCGGCGCAGCCTTCACTTCCACCAGCCGCAGATTTTTCTTCGCGCCGAACCGTTCGCGGGCCTCAGCCGTGAACCCGGGCGCAGCGATGGCTTCCACAAACAGCTTGGCGATCTCCTCGGCCGCCGCGCCGTCCACCTCGCGGTTGATGCCGATCACCCCGCCAAAGGCCGAAACCGGATCCGCAGCCAGCGCTTTTTTGTAGGCCTCAAGCACCGATGCGCCGGTTGCCGCTCCGCAGGGGTTGGTGTGCTTGACGATAATGACGGCCGTCTCATCGAACTCCTGGGCCAGCTCCCAGCAGGCGTCAAGATCGACCAGGTTGTTAAAGCTCAGCTCCTTGCCTTGCAACTGCGGCGCACCGGCAATGCCGCGGCCGGTGCCGTCCGAATAAAGCGCGGCCCTCTGGTGCGGGTTTTCGCCGTACCGCAGCGACTGCGCCAGCGGAAAGTTGACGCGCAGCGTCTGCGGAAAGGCAGAGTCGTCGGGCGATTCATCCATGTGGGCCGGCGCTTCCGGCGCGGGCGCGAACTCAATCTTTTCCAGTGTGCCGGCGATGGCAGCGTCATATGCAGCCGTGGTGGCAAAGGCCTGCTTCGCCAGCCGCCAGCGCGTAGCGCGGCTCAGTGCCGCCCCGCCCGAAGACTTCATTTCTTCCATCAGCGCCGGGTAATCGCTCACCCGGGTGACAATGGCGACATCTTCAAAGTTCTTCGCCGCCGAGCGAACCATCGACGGCCCGCCGATATCGATGTTCTCGATCAGGTGCCCGAAGGCGACGCCGGGCTGTGCGGCAGTCTTTTCAAACGCATAGAGATTCA
>JASIJW010000243.1:0-2532 GCA_030050035.1 Acidobacteriaceae bacterium
ATCCATTCTTACCCCAACCTTCACATTTGCGATAGGGATCGCTTCCTCAACTATATCCAGGTCGGGGGCTCGTCGCGTAGCTGGGTAGTGCAACAGATGCACGATCCTCTTTCCAGGTTGCTCAGTCAATGAGATCTCAGCGGTAGAAGGAAGCTCCGCCTTGATCAGCGGATCAGGAAGAAGGCGCCGGAGGCAGTTTCTCACCAGCAACTTGTGGCAGCGGTATGCATTCTCCGCATAGGCTCTGAAAATCGGAAACGAGATATAGATAACGTTTCCGTTTTGCGAAACAACCGCATAGTCCGTTGCACTGTCAGGCGGAGTCTGATGGTGCGAACTGAAGTGCATGTACGTGCGATCGAAGTACGGCTTCCAGAAACGTGCCAGCACGGAGGTTCCCCGGTCGGCCTTGACCAGTAAACCCGTGGCATAGGTGAATTGCACGATAGGGTCAATATCTTCATTCACACCTTCCAGCGCCTCGAAGTAATCGCCGCAATCTCCGGGATACGGCGAGGGACCCACATATTCCAGCCCAGCGGCTTTCAGGGCAAACTGCTTTCCATCTGTATCCAACCCTGACTCATGACTCAGCAACAACTTGCCGCCGCCGCTAACATACCTTTGCACTTTCTCGAGCAGAGTCTGATCCAAACGATGGGAGTCCGGCAGAATGAGTACCCGATAGCGGGAAAAGTCGGATTCGCGATCGAGAACGTCGAATTGGTGATGTAGCTCCGTCAGCATATTGGATATGCCCGCATCCGACGTAGCAACTGTGCCCGGCTCCAGGGTGTTTGCAGTAGAGAGAAAGCCAATTTCCGTTACAGCGTGCGCTCCGGCGCACCAAGGCTCCTTTTCCTCCACGCTCTTGTAGGTATGCCCGATGCGCTCATAAACAGGGTTGAGCAGCCTTGCTCGTGGATGCATCTGATCGCCGATCGAACATTTACCAGCCTGAGCCAGCATGCGAAAACATTCGTAATCTAATGCAGCCTGATTCCGAAGAGCCCCGAAGTCTCCCCATGAGCGGTGAAAACGAGCATCCATTCCCAGATAATCAAGACCGAAATTGCGCACATATCGCGACATCACTGCGAAATGGGTATAACCCCAACCGCCTCCGGGCAGAGATTCCACCTCAATCTGCGTGTAATGCTTGAGGTAGGGCCTCATTCCGATACGCACTTGGCCGTTAAAGAAGGTGGCAACATGGGGCCGGTATCGCCTGACTGTAGATTCAAGGCGATCCATTCCACGCTCGATCACCATGCCCATGTGTTTGGCGCGATCCTCCTCCTTGCTGGAATCTAGTCCGAGCTTTTCCCTTTCCTCTATACAGTAATGACAGAAACAACCGTAGGATGGATAGTAGACAATATCGAACCAAAATCCGTCTACCTCGTAATTCTTTGCGACTTCTTCTGCCTGCGCGCACACATAGTCTAGATACGGCGTATTGATACACAGCCGTTTCCAGCCCGCCTCTAAAGGCGTGGCGCCATCCGTAGTCCCATGCTCGTCTAGAACTCGCCAGTCGGCGTGCTGCTCGGCCGAGTATTGATCCAGCATGATCGTGATGTAGACCGGGGTCAGAATATCTGCTTTATGGCAGCTCTCGATCATCTTCCCCAGCAAGTCAAACTTTAATCCGGGGTGGACTGGGCCAACTTTGCTTGGGTAATAGGCCATCCCGTGATGGCATTTCGCAAAAATATTGATGGAATTGACGTGCGCATCTTTGAGCGTCTGGACAAACTCCGAGGCGTCAAAGTCCGCTCCTACGTCCGTGATAAGCGGCGAAGTATGAAAATCGAGGTGAACCTGACGGAAGCGCAGGCCCTTGCAATCGATGGCAACATCGGGCATCGGCACATCCGGTGCTCGATTCTCCAACTGACCGCTTGCGGTTGTCGGGATTGAGCTGAGGCCCGCTGCCAGACCCAGCGATTTGACAAATGACCGACGCGTTAATGCATCCATTTCCAACCCCATTTGCGCCGTGTCTGCCTCAACACGTACGCAGTAATTTCTTCACCGACACTGAAACGACACGTTATCTTCTTCGTTTTTCCCTTACCGCGCCGCATCCCCATGTAAGAGCCAACGAACGTATTCGCCTGCATCGAATGGGTCCCTCGGAAGAAAACTAGAGAAAACAACATTTCCGTGTCGCCAGGCGCAACATTCATCGCCGGCTTTGGCAATGCTGGTTGTAGCTCGTCGGAGTGTCGCCGCGTAGGCTATGCCTGCAGGAATTACAATACCAGATGGCCCCGCCACTTCAAGGTCGCTCTTCCATTCGGTTATCCCGCTGTAATTGTTGGGAACAGTGACACCCCTGTAAGTTGGCTCGGTGACGCCCACTGCTTCGCCCGGAAGCTGAACAAGCTTTGCGATGCCGCTGAACTCAGGATGCGCAGTGAGCGACTGCGCATTCCAACAGACAATAGCGAGAGGGATGTTTTCCTTCTTCAATTGCTCAAGCGGCAGGCCTTCCAAATCACTCACGCACATGATCACTCGCCGGTA
>JASIJW010000244.1:0-4234 GCA_030050035.1 Acidobacteriaceae bacterium
CACGCTCATCTACACCACGCATTACATGGAAGAAGCCGAGCGGCTCTGCGACCGCGTTGCCATCGTGGACCACGGGCGCATTATCGCGCTCGACACGCGCGAAGGGCTGGTCGAGAGCGCCTTTGGTAAGCGCAGCCAGGTCACTGCGCGCGTGAATGGCCGCACCCAGGCCGTAGCCGCATGGGTTAAGAGCCACGGCGGGCGCTATGCCGACGACCTCGCCCAGACCGGCAGCGATTCTATCTCCGGCAGCGCCGAATTTACGGTGGAGAACCCCGCACAGATCTCCGCGTTGCTCGACTCCGCCGCGGCCACAGGGCTTGAAGTAGTCGATCTCTCGCTGCGCCGTCCCACGCTCGAGTCCGTTTTTCTGCACCTCACCGGAAGGGAGCTACGCGATTGATTCTCTCGATTGCCCGCACCGCACTCGTCTCCCTGCGCCGCGATCGCGCTTCGCTGGCGCTCGCGTTCGTCCTGCCGGTTGCATTTTTCACCATCTTTGCCGTCATCTTCGGCGGCCAGCACGACACCACGCCGCGCGTCACCGCCATCGTCGTCGACCAGGACCGGAGCGATGCCTCGCAGCAACTTGTAGCCGGGCTCGAGCAGGAAGGTTCGCTCAATATTCTTACTGAGCACTCGTCCAAAGGTAAAAGCGCGGAGCGCTATGATTTCGCTTCGGCCCAGGCTGCCGTGAGAGCCGGCGACGCGCCGGTCGCGCTGATCATTCCCAAAGGATTTGGCGATCACCCGATTTCCATGGGCCCGGCTCAACCCGGCGTCTCCATCCAGATGCTCAACGATGCAAGCGATACAATCGCGCCGCAGGTGGTGATGGGTTTGCTGCAGAAGGTAGCCATCATTTCGATGCGGGAGCGCATGGCCCAACTTGGCCTCGACTACGCCTCGAAGGACGTGGGTGGGTTTACGCCCGATCAGAAGAGGCTCATGCAAGTCGAGCTGGCCGCGCTGCATCGCGAGATTGAGGCGGACAAGAACAAACCGGCCGGCGCGCAGGCCCCGAGTGCACAAGCCCCAAGTGCACAAGAATCGACTGGCGATGGCTTCTCAGGGTTTATCAAAGTGGATCGCAGCGCCGTGGTCGGTGAGTCGAAGAACAAGAACCTCATTTCGTTTTACGCGGCTGCCATCGGCGTCATGTTTTTGCTTTTCACGGCGTCAGGGTCGGCCGGCTCGCTGCTCGATGAGGCTGAGAGCGGCGCGCTCGATCGCGTGCTCAGCTCGCGCGTCACCATGGGCACGCTGCTTGGCGGCAAGCTCTTTTACAACACGCTTCTCGCCTTTGCGCAGTTGGTCGTCATGTTCGTGTGGGCGTGGGCCGTGTTTAAAATGGATTTCTTCTCGCACATTCCCGGCTTTCTGATAATGGGGCTCAGCTCCGCGGTTGCCGTGGCGGCGTTCGGCATCCTGCTGGCCTCCATGTGCCGCACGCGCGCGCAACTCGGAGCGATTTCCACACTGCTGATCCTCATGATGTCGGCCATCGGCGGCAGCATGTTCCCGCGCTACCTGATGCCACTGGCGGTGCAGAAAGCCGGCCTGTTCACCATCAACGCGTGGGCCATAGATGGATTCACGAAGATCTTCTGGCGCGACATGCCGATCAGCTCATTGTGGCCGCAGGTGCTGGTGCTGCTAGCGGTGGCTGCAGTTCTGTTCCTGGTGGCGCGGCGCGTGGCCCGGCGCTGGGAATACGCCTAGAGCAGTTCCATGACGGCTATATCCAGACCTCCGTGCCCCATCCTTTTCACAGCCTCATCGTGAAAAGGGTGGGAAAGCAATAAGCGGGTACACCGCTCCTGCAACTGATCTAGATATGCGAAGTTTGACAGGAGTAGATAGCTCGCGCGCCCTACTGCACGCGAAATGCCTTCACTGCAATTGCGTTGGGATTGCGGCCGGTGGGCAGCAGCGTGAACAGCGAACTCGACGCGGTGCGCACCACGGCTGTGTCGCCCGACCGCGAGTCGACTGCGAAGAGCAGAAAGCCGTTGCCGGAAAACGCCAGCGCCGCGGGGCCGTCACCCACGCGGATGGAGCCGATGAGCTTGCCGTCATCGATGGAGTAGACGGCGACGTACTGCGAGCGCTGATTGGCCACGTAGAGCAGCGCGTTATCGCGCGAAACCAGGCCGTCAACCGGGTCGTCGCCCATCATGTAAGCGCCGCCTACATCGGCCGTGTTGGTGACAACCTCGGATATCGAATCGGAGAGCGAGTTTGCGACGAACAGTTCGCCGCCGTCCGGCTTGAGCGCCAGGTTGACGGGGCCGCGGCCCACGTCCATCAACGTTTCCAAACGGTCGGGAACCGCAGGATGGTCTTCAGGACGGGCGAGTCCAATCGCCATTACCTGATGGCCGGCCGAGCAGGCGACGAAGGCCTTCGATGAATCGGGCAGGATGACGGGATCGGCCGCACCCGGGCAGCCGGTAAAGACGGCGCGCACGGTCCGCGCGGCCGGATCAATGATGGTGACGGAATTGCCGCCGCGGTTGGCGACGACAAGCGTTTTGCCGTCCTGCGAAATCGTGGCCGACTCCGGCTGCTCGCCGGTGCCGATGCGCGCCACTTCGCGCCGCGCCTTCAGGTCGATGACTGAGATCGAATTCGATCCAGCGTTGGCGATGTAGGCAAAGGCCCCTGCTTTGTCGAGGTCAATGGAGACCGGCTGCCGTCGCAGCGGAATGGTCTGCGCGACTGCGTTGCGCTCGGCGTCGATAATCGCCAGCGATCCATTGCCGCCCGGCGCGCCGGAGTTCACCACGTAAACTTCATTGCGCGTGGGGCTCACGGCCACGGCCACAGGATTCTGGCCCACCGGAATTTCGCGATCAACGCGGACGTTGACCACATCGATCACCGTGACGGTGCCGCTGCCGCCGTTGGTCACGTAGGCGTACTCGCGGTAGTTGGCGGGGTACGTGGGAAAGTTGTGACGATGGCAGCCGGAAAGCGCGGCCAGTGCGATGCAGGCGAACAGAAATGAGGAAAAAGATCGCAATCTCATCTTACGTAGCTGTCGCGGTAGCGCGGATGCCGCGCGGCAGCCGTCGGCCCACGATGGGAGCAATCTGCTCGAGGTCGTTCATCATTTCGGCGAATTGCGCTGGGTAGATCGACTGCGGGCCGTCGGAGAGCGCAATCTCCGGATGGTTGTGCACCTCAACCATCACGCCGTCTGCGCCGCAGGCCACGGCTGCGCGCGCCATGGGCAGCACGCTGTCGCGGCGGCCGGTGCCGTGGCTGGGGTCAATCAGGATGGGCAAGTGGCTGACGCGCTTGAGCGCCGGAACAATGCTCAGATCCAGCGTGTTGCGTGCATGATCGCTGAAAGTGCGCACGCCGCGCTCGCACAGGATGACCTGATAGTTGCCCTCGCTCATCACGTACTCGGCGGCCATCAGGAACTCGTCGAGCGTGGCGCTCATGCCCCGCTTGACCAGCACCGGCTTGCGCAGCCGGCCGGCCTGCTTGAGCAGGGAGAAATTCTGCATGTTGCGCGCGCCGATCTGGATCACATCCGCCCACTCGGCCACCAGCTCCAGGCTCTCGTTGTCCAGAGCTTCGGTAATGATGCGCAGGCCGAATTTTTCTCTGATTTCGGACATGATCTTCAGCGCATCCAGCCCCATGCCCTGAAAGGCATACGGTGAAGTGCGCGGCTTGTACGCGCCGCCGCGGAAAAACTGTGCGCCCGCTGCCGCGATTGCTTCGGCGATGGCGAAGGCCTGGTCGCGGTTCTCAATTGAGCATGGCCCGGCGACCACGGCCAGTTCGCTGCCGCCGATGGTCGCGTCAGTGCCCGGAAAGTGGATGACGGTGTCTTCTTCCTTGACGTCGCGGCTGGCCAGTTTGTAAGCCTTGGAGACGCGGATCACTTCGGCTACGCCGGACAGCGATTCGAGGTTGCCGCGATCGACCTCGCCCTGGTTGCCCGTGATTCCGATGGCGGTGCGCTGTGCGCCGGGGAGCGGATGCGGGCGAAGCCCCAGTTCCCGGATGTGCGCACACACCGCCTCGATCTGCTCCGGCGTCGCATGCGACTTCATCACTACTAGCATCGGCTGTCCCTAACCCCTGGTCTTGAAACCTCAGTCTACCCGGCGCCAAGGTGAGGGAGCAATCTTGGGCCGAAAACACAGCGGCCGCGGCTCCAGATCGGAAACGCGGCCGGCGGCGGAAGATGCGATCGCTTACGCGGCTCTGCGAG
>JASIJW010000245.1:0-2807 GCA_030050035.1 Acidobacteriaceae bacterium
CATACTCTCGTAGTCTGGGTTGGTGCCCGCGGTTTCAAAAGTCCGATCTGTGAACCATTGCTGACTCAGAACGGTCTCCGAGTAGAAGCTCGGCGAAAAAATATGCGTATATCCGACGGCAGCGGCAATCGTATTGGAGGGGAAATAGATACCTGCATCAGCCCCAGCCGGGAAACCGTCCGCCGCGATGGTCGCCGGGTGGTTAACAGGGTAGTCTCTTTGCCCGTATTCCCTCATCTGATTGCCGGTAAATCGCAGATAAGCATGGTTGTCCTCATTGAAGACATGATCAAGCCGGAAAGTGACTGTTGGAAGTGTAGTGTAGTTTGGCTGGTTATATGTCATATTCGTCGTGACCAGCGGATTAGCTGTCGAGGTCGGCAGGGGTTCGATATCCATGAGCACCTTGGCTGTCGGCGAAAGTCGGCTCATTGGAATCTGGTTGTTGGCAAAAGGCGTGCGGCAATATTGGCTGGGCGTTCCGTTAGGGTCTGCCGTGGATTTAGGTGTTCCTGGGCAAACGGCTGATCCTGAGTTGTAGGTCGTATTCGGATCGTACAGCTGCTGTAATACGCCCGCCGCGGTGACGAGCCCGCTGAAGTCGCCCTGCCGCATTGCCGGGGTAAGCACATGTGCCAATATGCTGGACCTCTCCGCCTGGGAATATCGTTCATAGGCAAAGAACCAGAAAGTCTTATCTTTGCCGTGATAGAGCTTCGGAATAATGAGCGGGCCGCCGGCTGAAGCTCCAAACTCGTTGCGAATATATTCGGGTGCGGCATAATCGGCGGGATTCTGGCGCCCCTTGGCAACACCAAACGCATTGTTCCGCGCAGTTTCAAAGAGGGTCCCGTGCAGGGTGTTGGTTCCCGACTTGGTGGTGATGATTCCCGTGGCCGGCGTCTGGAATTGCGCACTGGCGTCGCTCGTATCGACTCGCAATTCCTGCACTGAATCAGGATCCGGCAAGCTAGACTGGGTGAGCACCCCAGAATAGCGATTGTTCAGGGACACGCCGTCCGCGACATATTCCATGCCCTGCTCCGTGAGGCCGGCGTCGCGCTGACCGTTTCCTTCCAGCCCGGGCGTTACCTCACCGACCAGCGTCTGAAGAACGCGTCCATTCATCGGAAGCTGGTTGATTCTGGTGTTTTCCAGGGTTGCGCCGATCGTGCCACTATCGGTGGTCGTGAGTTGAATGGTGTTCGCGGATACTTCTACTTGCTGCGTCACAGCGCCCGGAGTTAATGCTGCATGGATGACCGCGTTCTGCGCCACCTGGAGCTGCAGGGTTTGCGTTAACGTCTTCATGCCCTGCTCAGAGATCGAAATGTTATAGGTTCCCGCGAACAGATCCGGAACCTGGTAGAAGCCCACACCATTCGTTTTTGTGTCGCTCGCCACGCCGGTCGCGTCGTTGACCACATGGACAGATGCCCCCATGATGACGGCGCCCGTCGAATCGGTCACGTATCCCTCGATAGACCCTGCACCGCTCTGGGCGAAGGTGAACGAGCTGCATATTACCATCCCCAGCCCGACCATGATTGAGACAATGAGAGAACTCCATTGATCAGATCTGCGCATCGAACAACTCCTGAAACCTTCCATCTGAATGCCTCCTTTAATCCGGCTCAATTGGGGATGCCCCATTCATTGCGTGCCGGGATTTACCTGCACTGCGGATATTGCGAGCATGCGTAAGCCCTAATTCAGGCCCTAGACATCGTTAACTGTAACGATAGGAAACTAAAACAGGAATTATGCCATTGTCAAGAAAAATTTTGGGGATTCCTGAATCGCATTTTAAAGAGCCGCATTTTTGAGCGGTTTTGGTCATCCAAACTTTATTGGGACCGCTCGCGCCCGTGCATACGTTGTTGCTGAGAGTTGTGCACAGATCGGCTGGCGGGTCACAGGAGCCCGCACCATAGCCGGAGATACAGTAAGGGTCGGTCGGATATGAGGAGGCCCATGCCGGCGTCCCGCTCAACGTATACAAAACTGTGCTTACGCCTTGAGACTTGAGGACAGCCAGGGTGGTATCGAGCAGGGTATAGTCCGGAACTTGATCCCATGGGGTCGTTACGCAATTGTCCCCCGACGGGCACGTGCTCTGAATATCGTCCCATTGTATGTCGGCGTCCCATGCGCGCCATGCGCCGTACTGTCCATCGCCACTTGAGTTTTCAACCAGCAACGGGAAGTTGCTCTCGTTATTCGTGTGGAGGCCCCAGAAGGATGGTGGGATCTGTTGCGCGCAGGCTCCTGCCGCCATTCCCACAAAGAAGATGGTGGCCCATAACCAACATTGTTTCTTCATTTGCGTTCTCCCTCCTTTTCTCATTGGCGATATATATCGCACCATCGGTAACTGTATCGAAATTAGTTTACGATAACTGCACCGTTGCCAATTAAGGCACCAGCGACACTGCATTGTCAATAAGAATTTGTCAGGCGGCCAATCCGAAGGTGAGATAGGGGAAGGATCTGCGTAAATCAGTTAGTTAGAGGCGAATATATGGGTGCTGCTCGCCTGGCGGTCAAAGCCAGAGACGTTGGGTTGCCTTCCTTGCCTGCGATCGATGCAACATTGACGATTCGGCCGTGACTCTCACAGTTTCTGGTGTTCAGGAACTGTGGAGCGCAGACATTCCAGCCTCGCGAACAGATGCTTCTGTACCTCGGCGTGCTCCGGCATGCCGTACAGGTTCTTGCTTTCCTTAGGGTCATTCTGCAGGTCGTACATTTCGTACTCCTGCGGTTCCAGGGTGTATTGAATCAGTTTGTACTTTTCCGTGCGAATG
>JASIJW010000246.1:0-3275 GCA_030050035.1 Acidobacteriaceae bacterium
CCAGCACCACGTCGGCGGCGTCGCGGCCATCCTTCCAATAGCGCAGGCCGCCGGTGGCCATGCCGCGCGTCGGGCCTTTGGAGCCGGTGATGAAGTGCGTACCACTGAAGAGGTGAACGAACAGGTCGCCGGCCACGCCGCTGCCGTAGGCGTTCCATTTGCGCCACTGGAAGAAGTGCTCGGCGTTGAAGGGAATCTTCGGGGCGGTTCCGAGAAAGCGCGGCCAGTCGCAGGTTTCCGGCGAGGCATCGGGAGGAACGGTGTAGTCCCATGCGCCGATGGCGGAGTTGCGGTCCCAGTGCGCGGTGACCATGTTGAGTTTGCCGATGGCGCCTGAGGCGAGCAGTTGTTTTGCTTTTTCATAGATCATCGAGCTCACACGCTGGCTGCCGATCTGCAGAATGCGGCCAGTTGTGTGCGAGGCCTCGATCATCTCCGGCCCGTCGGCGTAGACGTGGATCATCGGCTTCTCGCAGTAAACATCCTTGCCGGCCTTCATTGCGTCTACTGCGGCCTGCTTGTGCCAATGGTCGGGCGTGGCGATGATGACGGCGTCGATATCTTTGCGCGCGAGGATTTCGCGGTAGTCGCGCGTGGTGAAAAGATCAGCGCCCCACCGCTCCTTCGAGCGCTCCAGACGGCCGTTGTAGCAGTCAGCTACGGCCACCAACTTTACGCCTGGGACTTCGAGGGCGGTTTTCGTGTCACCCTGGCCCTGGCCGCCGGCGCCGATGAGCGCGAGCTGGATGTGATCGTTGGCGGTGATGGGCGCGGACGGCTGATCCTGTGCGGCCGCAAGCGTATGGACACTGCCGGCGAGCAACGTAGCCGCCGATGCGGCTCCGGTGACTTTGAGAAAGCTTCTGCGATCGAGTGCGTGCGCATCAGGTACGTGCATGGATGGCCCTCCCGGCCGGCTGCTTTGCTGCCGCATACCACCATACACGCAGGGGCGACTGAGGTAATGCTAAATGCGCAGTCCCTCAGGGGCTGAAGCCCGACATATTTTGCTCGGAGCTTGCGGCACGACTGAAGTCGTGCCCTTTCAAAACCACCGGGCTTTTTCAGCGGGCACAGGCAGAAGCCGCCGGTTATGACCCCAAATAGACTGTGGTCTTGATCAGGACGGCCGGTTGCGTCCGCGGATATTTATGATTTCTGCCTTGGGACGGCCGAGATCGCGGTAGAACTGGTGCATCTCGCGGTCCATCTGCTGCAGGCGGTCTTCCATCTTTTGGAACCGGAAATAGAGAAGGGACAGGCCTGCCAGCACCAGCACGGTGGGGATGCCAACCGCGAGAATCAGGGGAAGAGTCAGCATAGCGAGCCCAGAGCGATTCTACTCCCGATTGAATTCCTCGGTAAATCCCGGGCCGTTTGCTTCCCTCGCGGGCTGAAGCTCCATTCACTCGCCGGGATTTTACTTACGGGGTGATGCCTGCACCCTGCAGCGCGTTGTCCGGTGGCGCGCGGGCCATTTAGCATCCATCCTGTGCCTGCCCTTGCAGATGATGTGAAGTACGTGCGCGGCGTTGGACCGCAGGTCGCGGAGATGCTCGCGGCCAAGGGGATTCGCACGGCCGAAGATTTGCTCTACCATTTGCCCTTTCGTTACGAGGACCGGCAGAATCCGCGCAGCCTGGACGAGTTGAAGGCGGGCGAAACGGCCAGCGTGATTGCCGAGGTGCGCGGGTCGGCGCTGCTGCGCACGCGGCGCGGACCCATCTTTGAGTTGACGATTGGGCAGGGCCGACGCGCGATGAAGTGCATCTGGTTTCATGCGGCGTACCTGCAGGGTAAGTTTCTGCCCGGACAGACGGTTGCGGTGTACGGGCGCGTGGAGCCTTCGCGGTCGACAAGCAACCTGAAGATGATTCAGCCGCAGTTTGAGGTGCTGCCCGATGCAAGCGCCGACGCGGAGACGCGGCTGCTCGAAGTGGGCCGCATTACGCCGGTATACGAGTCGCTGGGCGGCAGCCGCCTGGCCTCGCGCTGGCAGCGCAAGGTGATCTTCAATCTGCTTGAAGCGGTGCGCGGCGCCGTGCCGGAGACGTTGCCGAGGACGCTGCTCGATCGGCTCGATTTGCCTAACCGGGAAAGCGCGCTGCGCGAGGTTCATTTTCCGCCGGAGAGAACGTCGTTTGCGCAACTGCAGGCCTGGTCCACGGCCGCGCATCGGCGGCTTGTCTTCGAGGAGCTGTTTTTTCTTGAACTGGGACTCGAGATCAAGCGACGGAAGATGAAGGAGCGGCCGGGTATTGCGTTCTCTACCGGCGAAAATGTGCGCGAAGCCATCCGCGAGGTGCTTCCCTTTCACCCGACAGCGGCGCAGAAGCGCGCGCTGGGTGAGATCGTGGCTGACATGCGCGAGCCTACGCCGATGCGCAGGCTGCTGCAGGGCGATGTGGGCTCGGGAAAAACCATCGTGGCTCTGCAGGCGATGCTGGTGGCAATCGAGAACGGCTACCAGGCCGCGCTGATGGCGCCGACGGAGATTCTGGCTACGCAGCATTTTCTGGCGGCGCGCAAACTGCTGGAGCGGTCGAGCCGGAAGCCGCGCGTTGTGCTGCTCACGGGCTCGCTCGACGACGATCGCAAGCGGTCGAACCGCGGGCTCATCAATCGCGGCGAGGCGCAGCTCGTTATCGGGACGCATGCGCTGATTGAAGAAAAGGTTGAGTTCGACCGGCTGGGGCTGGTGGTGGTCGACGAGCAGCACCGGTTTGGCGTGCTGCAAAGGTTCCGGCTGATGAAGAAACCGAATCAGGCAGAACCCGACATGCTGGTGATGACGGCCACGCCTATTCCGCGTACGCTGGCGCTCTCGCTTTACGGCGACCTTGACCTGAGCGTGCTGGACGAGCTGCCACCGGGGCGCACGCCGATTGTTACAAGGCGCGTGCCGGATGAGCGCGCGGATGAGGTGTGGGATTTTGTGCGCAAGCAGGTTGCGCTGGGACGGCAGGCATATATTGTTTACCCGGTGATTGAGGGCGCGAAAGACGATCAGCCGGAGCTGGATTTTTCACACGATCCGGAGGATGGCATGACGTCCCGTCCTTCTCGCAAAAATCGCGAAAAGGACGGGACACGGGAAGAGTTGTTCCCGGATGCAGTGAAGGAGGCCAGCCCGACAGCCAAATCGGGGCTAAAGTCTGCCGTGGAGATGTACGAGAAGCTACGCACGGGACCGCTGGCCGGGCTGCGCGTGGGCCTTCTCCATGGGCGGCTCGATTCCGATGAGAAAGACGTGATCATGCGCCGGTTCCAGCGCG
>JASIJW010000247.1:0-13356 GCA_030050035.1 Acidobacteriaceae bacterium
GCGTACGACTATCCCGAAGAGCTTTTCCGCAAGCGCGTCTGGCTGATTCGCCGCACTGAGCCCGATCGTGTCTCGCTCGATCGCGCAATTGCCGCCATCCGCACCGCAAAGCGCCCGCTGATCATTGCCGGCGGCGGCGTGCTGATGAGCGAAGCCTCGTCCGCACTTGCCGCCTTCGCGGAGAAAACCGGCATCCCCGTTGCTGAAACGCAGGCGGGCAAAGGCTCGCTCGCGTGGGACCATCCACTAGAGGTGGGCGCCATCGGTGCAACTGGCACGCTCGCTGCAAACCGCCTGGCGCAAGAGACCGACCTTATCATCGGCATCGGTACGCGCTACTCCGATTTCACCTCGGCTTCGATGACCGCTTTTCAAAACCCGCAGGTGCGCTTCGTCAACATCAACACCGCTGAGTTCGATGCCTACAAGGTTGGCGCGATTCCCTTAGTCGCCGATGCGCGCGTTGCTCTCGAGCATCTCGCCGCGTCGCTCGCCAAATATCACGTCGCCAAAGACTATGCCATCGAAATTGCCAAGCTCAAGCAGCAATGGGAGGTCGAGGTCGATCGCCTCTTCCACTTGAGCAATGCTGGCAAGCCTGCGCAGAGCGAGGTCATCGGCGCGCTGTGGGAGGTTTCCGGCCCGCGCGATGTGCTGGTTTCTGCAGCCGGCAGTCATCCCGGCGACCTGCACAAACTGTGGCGCACGCGCAGCCCCAACGGCTACCACATGGAGTACGGCTACTCCTGCATGGGTTACGAGATTCCCGGCGCGCTGGGCGCTAAAGTTGCTGATCCTAAGCGCGAGGTCTTCGCATTTGTGGGCGACGGCACCTACCTGATGATGCCCACCGAGATCGTCACCTCTGTGCAGGAAGGCATCAAGATCATCGTCGTGCTCGTCGACAATCACGGCTTTGGCAGCATCGGCAGCCTCAGCCGCTCGCTTGGTCAAGGCGGCTTTGGAACGAAGTATCGCGCACGCAACGCCGCAAGTGGGCAGCTCGATGGCGAGCCGCTCTGCGTAGACTTTGTAGCCAACGCCCGCAGCCTGGGCGCGCACGCTGTGAAGGTCGGCTCGATAGCAGATTTGAAAAAGGCGCTTGAAGAGGCGAAGAAAGCCGATCGCACGAGTGTTGTCGTTATTGAGACCGATGCGTCGGTCGGCGTGCCCGGCTACGAATCCTGGTGGGATGTCGCGGTGGCCGAGGTGTCGGAGCTTGATTCGGTGCGCGAGGCGCGCGCCCGCTATGAAGAAGCGCGCAGGTGCGAGCGCTACCACCTTTAGGAGTGACGGGGAGATCGCATGAAGAAGCTGCTGGTTGGCAATGCGCCTTGTTCGTGGGGCATGCTGGAAAATCAGGACAGGAGCAAATCTGCTCCCTATGGCCAGATGCTCGACGAGTTAGTTGGGACCGGCTACACCGGCACCGAACTGGGCGACTGGGGCTACATGCCCACTGACCCGGAAGCGCTGCGCGCAGAACTCGCCAGGCGCAACAGCGTGGTGATGCTCGGCGCTTTTGTGCCTGTCGCGCTTAAGCACAAGAGCGCGCACGCCGAAGGCCGCAGCAGAGCCGTGAAGACAGCAAAGCTTATCGCGGCCGTAGCTACCGATCCCAAGCCATTTCTGGTTCTCTCCGACGACAACGGCACTGATCCGGTACGCACTGGACGCGCTGGCCGTATTACGCCGGCCGAAGGTTTGAGCAAAGACGAGTGGAAGATTTTCGCCGGCGGCGCAGATGAGATCGCCAAAGCTGTCTGCGAGGAAGCTGGCCTGCGCACTGTCTTTCATCATCATTGCGCCGGGCATGTCGAGACGCCCGACGAGATCGCCACGCTGCTCGACTCGACGAGTCCCGATCGCCTGGGACTGGTCTTCGATACAGGGCACTATCTGCACGGCACGGGACGCGAAGACGCCGATCTAGTCGCGGCGCTCGATCGCTTCGCCGATCGCATCTGGTACGTGCATTTGAAAGACCTCGATCCGAAGGTCGCGCGCCGCAGCCGCAAAGACGGTTGGGATTATTTCTCGGCGATGCGCAATGGTCTTTACCCGGAGCTGGGCAAAGGCTGCGTGGATTTTCCTGCGCTGCTGCGCTGGCTCGGCAAACGCGATTACAAAGGCTACGTGCTCGTAGAGCAAGATGTGCTGCCCGGCATGGGCACGCCGAAGGAAAGCGCCGCACGCAGCCGCGAATACCTGCGGACGATCGAGGGAAACTTTGCATAAGCGGCAAGTCGAACTTTGCATGAACTGTGAGGGGCAATGAGCAAAAAACTCCGTTTCGGACTTCTCGGCGCGGGCCGCATCGGCCGCGTGCACGCAGAAACGCTCGCCTTCCGTTTGCCGGAGGCCGAGATCGCTACTATTGCCGACATCAACCGCGAAGCCGCGCAGGCAGTTGCTACGCGCTGCGGCATTCCGCGCGTTGTCTCATCGGCAGAGGAAATCTTCGCCGACGAATCCATTGACGCTGTGCTCATTTGCACGTCCACGGATACGCACGCGGGCCTCATTGCGAAGGCGGCAGAAGCGGGCAAGCATATCTTCTGCGAAAAGCCCATTTCGCTGAGCCTCGATAAGATCGACAGCTCGCTTGAGGCGGTTGAACAAGCCGGCGTGCAGTTGCAGGTAGGCTTCAACCGGCGCTTCGACTCGAACTTCGCGCGCGTGCGTCAGGCCGTTAGAAGCGGCGAAATCGGCACGCCGTGGCTCATCCACATCATCAGCCGCGACCCTGCGCCGCCGCCCATCTCGTATCTTGGCCCATCGGGCGGCTTGTTTCTCGACATGATGATCCACGACTTCGATATGGCGCGCTTTCTCATCGGCGACGAGGTTGAAGAAATCTACGCGGCCGGCGCGGTTCTTGTTGACCCGGCCATCGGCGAGGCCGGCGACATCGATTCGGCCATCGTCACGCTGCACTTCCGCTCGGGCGCCATCGGCACCATCGACAACTCGCGCAAAGCGACCTTCGGCTACGACCAGCGCGTGGAAATCCTGGGCAGCAAAGGCAAGATCGCGACCGAAAACCGCTATCCTAACCAGGTTGTCGTCAGCGGCGACAAATCCGTGTACACTGATCTGCCGTTGCCCTTCTTTATGGAACGCTATACCGAAAGCTTCGCTGCCGAGCTGTCGGCCTTCACGCGCGCCGTGCTCGAGGGTGCGCCTGTGCCCGTCACCGGACCTGACAGCCGCGTTCCCGTGGCGATGGCGCTGGCCGCGGGCAAGTCGTTCCGCGAGCATCGCCCGGTACGGCTCGAAGAAGTTTCATCCAGGGAGGTTTGCTCCGCATGAAGCAGTCTGCGCTGCGCTGCATTCTCACCGACGTTCACCTGTGGGTGCCGGTGGTGGTGCTCATTTTTGGCACGATTCTCCTGATGACCCTGAGGTAATCCTGTGAGCGATGCGGTCATGGCTGCGCGTGAGCGGTCCACGCTTTCTCTTCACAAGCTCGGCGTCTATTGCGGGCTGGCAGCGGCCGTATGGCTGGGTAGCGCGGAGGCGCCGACCAAGCTCGTCAACGAAGGCTTCTCGCCGTTCATCATTTCGATGGGCATGGTGATGGGTGCGTTCGTCGCTCGCTGGAGCCTGCCCACCATGCTCAAAGGCACGAACTTCGTCTTCGCCGACCTGCGCGAGAAGCCGCACCTCATCGTGTGGGCGCTGATTGGCGGAATGCTGTGGGCCGTCGGCAACACGCTTACTATCTTCGGCGTGCGCAACGTGGGCCTCGCCGTCGCCTTTCCGCTATGGAATACCAATAGCCTCGTGGGGTTGTTCTGGGGCTGGTTGCTGTTCAAAGAGTTGCGCGGATCGCGTGCGCGCGACTGGGCCAAAGTCGTCGGCGGAGCCGCAGCCATCGTAATCGGTGCAACCGTGCTGGCTTTGGCTACCACGCACACTGCTGCCGCGCAGGGCCGCGCCATCGTCGGCATTGTCGCGGCGGTGGGCGCAGGCGTGATGTTCGGCACCATGTATATTCCGTACCGCAAGGCCTATATCAGCGGCATGAACCCGCTCTCATTCGTCACCATCTTCACTTTTGGCGAAGTCGGCACAGTCACCGCACTGGGATTGGCCTTCTATGGCGGAACGCATCCGCTGCTCGCCGAGCTCGATCGCGCGCGGCCCATGCTCTTCTGGCCGTTCCTTGGCGGATTCTGCTGGGTGATCGGCGACCTGTTCCAGCAGTATGCGGCCAAATACATCGGCATTGGCCGCGGCATTCCGCTGTCGAACACCAACCAGCTCTGGGGCCTTGCCTGGGGCGCGCTGGTGTTTGCTGAGTTTGCCGGTCTAGCCTCCGGCTCAAAGCTGCTCATTATTGCGGGCTCGACCATCATGATCGCCGGCGCCGTTTCCATCAGCATGGCCGCGCCGCCGCCGTCGGAGCTTGAAAACTGGCGCGCCGCCATGCACCGCGAGTGCGAGCGCTATAAGCTCAACGCGGATGAGGTGGCCGCGGTCGTCGCCGGCGACGATCCGCTGGCCGATAGCAAGCATCCGCGCCGCTGGTGGGAAGTGCTCATCATGCTGTCGGCTATAGGCATCTTTGTGTGGCTTGCCGCAGGAACGCGCGCGCAACACATTTACGTCAATGTTCCCTGGATGCTCGTTCTGATCGCCGGAACGATCGTTCCCCTGATCCTTGTCGGCGCGCTGCTGTGGCGGCGCACGCGCTTTTCCTAGCCATCGGGAAGTCACAACCATCGTCGCGATTTCAAGCCGCGATTCTAAGCATGGTTCCATGCGCGATGATCGCGCCGATTTTTTATTGACACACGTGTGTTGCCTTTGTTACGGTGCTGTTCGCGGAAGAGGATAAGAGAAATCCACCGCTGAAATTAGACAAGGATGCATGGGGCGAGCGATTCGGTTTGCCCCCGCGCGTTGTGTCTTTCTTCGGCGGTGGATTTTGTTTTTTTCGAAAATTTAACCGCGCACTATGCCGGATTTAGCCATTCTTAAGTGGGGATGAATTCGTAATTCATTCGCACCTTTTTGGTTTGCTTTATCGGCCCTTGCGTCGGGCTCTTTGTCTTTTTTCCCGGCAGCAACAACACGCAACCGTGATTCGAACGTGGACTTGGAGGCGGCAGTATGAATCGAACCAAACGATCTGTTGGAAGCATGCGCACTGTTGCGCTGCTCAGCCGTGGGATGTATTGGGCAATTGCACTTCTACTTGTTCTGCCGGGCATGAGAGTAATGGCCCAGTACGAAGATGGCAGCATCGTGGGCACCATTCGCGATTCGACCGGCGCAGCCGTGGCGAACGCCACGGTGACCATCACCAATACGGCAACAAATGTGACTTCGATAGCGAAAACAAATGCCAGCGGCGATTACGAGGTGCCGTCCCTGCGAGCAGGCGTATATACGATTTCAGCCAGTGCCACGGGATTTGCCTCGGCCGAGGCCAAGGACATCACCCTTTCGGTCGGCGGCCGTGAACGTATCGACCTTGCCCTCAAGATTGGGTCGACCCAGACGACGGTGGAAGTCAGTGACGTGGCCCTGCAGATCGAAACCGAATCCAGCCAGCGCGACCAGACCATCACCAATTACCAGTCCGAGGCTCTGCCCCTGGTGAACCGCAACTATACTGACCTGCTTGCCACGGTGAGCGGCACCCGCCAGGCGCCGACGCAGGCTACCACATCGAGCAATGAGAACAGCCTCATCCGGCAGGGAGCATATAACGTCAACGGACAGCGCTCGGTCTTCAACAACTTCCTGCTCGATGGAATGGATAACAACTCCTACGGCGAATCGAATCAGGGCTTCGACAACCAGATCATCTCGATTCCGCCCGATTCTGTTTCACAGTTCAGCGTGGTCACCAACAACGAGAGCGCGGAATACGGACGGAGCTCGGGCGCGACGATCAATGTCGAGTCGCAATCGGGCGGCAATGGCCTCCATGCCACAGCTTATGAATTTCTGCGCAACACAGATTTGAACGCGGCCGGTTTTTTCAAGCCGACCTTGATCGGCACCAATGGCCCGGTGCCGTTTGTGAAGCCGACGACCAATCGCAACCAGTTTGGCGGCAACCTCGGCGGCCCAATTCTCCGCGACAAGCTCTTCTACTTTCTTGACTACGAGGGACTGCGGGCCATCACCAAGCCGCTTTATGTCTATACCCTGCCGACACAGAACGAGTTGAACGGAATTCTTGTTGTGCCGGTCCGCGACGCGGTCACAGGCACGGTCTATCCAGCCGGGCAGGCGATTCCGTCCAATGCCATTAATCCTCTTTCGGCTACGATTGTCAGCGCATTCAAGAACATTGCGGGCTTGCCGGTGTCGGGCTCTTCAAGCACCGGACTGAACAGCAATGATTACTCGGTCTTGATCCCCTTCCGCGACTATTACGATAAGGGCGATCTGCGGCTGGACTATGCGGCCAGCGCCAGCGCGCGGTACTTCCTGCGCATCAGCGATCGCAAGGAGACGGGCATCAACTTTGCCACGATACCTCTTCCTTTGGAAGGACAAACCGCGGGCACTCAGCGCATCCTGGACCAGCAAATCGCCCTCGGATATACGGGCCTGTTTGGCTCCAACCGGGTGCTGGATTTGCGCCTTGGCCTGTCTCGCACCAAGGCAGGCAAAACGCCTCTCAGCGCCGGAACCACTCCCATTCCGATTCCCGGCCTGCCCACTACGCCCAGCCTTGCGGGCGGTCTGCCGGCCATTTCGATTACCAATTTTCAAGCCTTCGGCCGCCAAACCACCAATCCGCAATTCCAGAATCCAGCCTTGATGGATCCGAAGGTTAACTACACCTGGGTCAAGGGCAATCACTCCTTGAAGTTCGGCTACGAGTGGGAAAAGATCTGGATGGGCGTGCTGGACAACAACCCGCTTTACGGATCGTTCACCTTTGGTGGAGGCCTCAGCGAATGCCCTGCGGGGACGGCGATTCCCGGCGGCGGCACCTGCCCCGCTCCTACCAAGGTCGCAGACACCTACTTCGCGGATTTCCTTTTCGGAACTACGAGCGCATACTCGCTGGCCAACTTCTTCGAGGCGCATCTCCGTCAAACGATCGACAGTACCTACGCACAGGATGACTGGAAGGTGCGTCCCAACCTGACGCTGAATCTGGGCCTCCGTTGGGAGTACGGTTCCCCCTATTCCGAGGCGAACAACTATGTCTCCAACTGGGACCCGGTCTCGCAGACCGTGTTTACGCTGTCTCCAGGAGCAGTCTCCGGCAACGGCATTACCCCGACGAGCGGTAGCGGGGTTTATGGCAAGACACTCGTCAACCCGGACCTGAGCGACTTTGCGCCGCGCATTGGCTTTGCCTACGCGCCAACCACGAACTGGTCGATCCGCGGCGGCTTTGGCACCAGCTATGTGCACTATACGCGCGCGGGCTCCGGTGACATCGCCGCCATTAACGCCCCGCAGGCGCAGTTTGCGTCGGTCACGCAGATCGCGCCGACGACAAGCAATCGCTGCGCCTCTCCGCTCCCATCCCAAATCATTCCCACGGGATCAACCACGGAGACCTGTTACGTGACCGCCGATGAGGGCTTTCCGTCGGCGCTGGCCACCAACTTCAATCCTGCCACCGATAACATCACCTGGGTGCCGAAGAACACGCGCGACAGCTATGTAGAGAGCTATTACCTGGCCGTCCAACGGCAGTTGTTCAAAAACGGCCTGCTCGACGTGGCCTATGTCGGCAGTCATGGCCTGAAGTTGCAGGGCTTTATCAACGGCAATCAACGCAACATCACGGCAACGGGCGGCTATTTGCGTCCTTTCGGAAACTGGCCTTCGGATATCACCGAGGCTCTCAACGAATTCTATTCCCATTACGACTCTTTGCAGGTCCGGTATGAGCAGCGCACGACGGCTGGCCTCACTCTGCTCAACAGCTTCACCTGGGAACACTCGCTGGACAACGCCAGCGCCTCGCTCGAAGGCAATACGCCCTCTCCACAAAACGCCAACAACCTGGCCGGCGATTATGCGCAGTCGGACTATAACCTCCCGGTCAGCAACATCACCAGCCTCGTCTACGATATGCCGTTCGGGCGCGGGCGCCGGTTCGGGCAGAACCTGAATCCCGTGCTGGATGGATTCCTCGGCGGTTGGCAGGTGAGCGCGATCAACACCGCGCAGGCCGGCACGCCATTTGACCTTACTTATTCGCCAACCTCCGCACAGCTTGCCTCGACTCAGATCACGGCGAATTATCGCGGCGTGAATCTGTATCGTCCGAATCGGGTTCCCGGCGTGCCGCTTACGCAGGGGCGCAAGGTGATCCAAGCCACCACCGGCTACGTCCAGTACATCAACTACGCGGCCATTCAGATTCCGGCGATCGACAATGCCAATGGCGTTTTGCAATCTCCGTTCGGCGACCTGTCGCGAAATCCGGGTCGCACCCCGGCGTTCTATGAGACGGATCTCGACTTCAACAAGCGATTTACGTTGCCGAAGGAAAGAGCGCATATCGAGTTCCGTTCGGAACTTTACAACATCTTCAATCACAGCAATCTCTACCTGCCCAGCAGTCCCTCGGGCACACAAGGAGGGCTGGCAACCTCAGGCGGGACCATCTCCAGCACCTTCACTCCGCGCGTTGTGCAGTTCGCGCTCAAGGTCATTTACTAATCACATCAGGCACGATGCGCCGGCCGTTTCACCCGGCCGGCGCATCTGCGGCCTGCGTCCGCTTTACGCCAGAGTGGTAAGCTCGAGTGAGCGGCCGCAGCACCGCCTTCCAACGAACGGCTTGGAGTTGTGGCCGCGCCTCACGCCCGCATAGAGATCAGAGTCTGGGCGGAACATCACCAACCCACAACCTTGCTCGCAAGGCAGCGTATTTTGCCCGGTTAGCGCGGGTTCGCATGCGCCGTCGCTTACGGTTGCCTCATGGTGCTGTTCCCCGATGAAGGAAAGGAACTCTTGCGAGATGAGAAGAGACGACATCCTGCGCGAACTCAGCGATGAGCGGCCGTGGGACGTGCTGGTCATCGGCGGCGGAGCCACCGGCCTGGGCGCGGCCGTGGAATCGGCCTCGCGCGGCTATCGCACGCTGCTGATCGAAAAATTCGATTTTGCCAAAGGCACCTCCAGCCGAAGCACCAAGCTGGCACATGGCGGCGTCCGTTATCTGCAGCAGCTCAACATCACGCTTGTGCTCGACGCTCTGCGTGAGCGCGGTCACATGCTGCGCAACGCGCCCCATCTGGTTCACGACCTTTCGTTCGTGGTTCCGGCATACAGCTATCTTTCGCTTCCGTATTACGGTTTCGGGTTGAAGATTTACGAGCGCATGTCGGGCCGGCTCTCGCTCGGCCGCTCGGAGCTGCTCTCGCGCAAGAGCACGCTCGAGCGAATCCCGGGCATCCACGCAAACGGGCTCTGCGGCGGCATCCTTTATCACGACGGCCAGTTCGACGACGCGCGCTACGCCATCGCGCTCATGCGCACGCTTGAGGATCTGGGCGGCGCGGCGCTCAATTACGTTGAGGCTACCGCGCTCATCGAGCGCGGCGGAAAAATCATCGGCATCCAGGCCCGCGATTGCGAAAACGATCGGTCCTTCGAGCTGCGGGCTAAAGCCGTCGTCAATGCGTGCGGCGCGCAAGCTGAGCAGCTTCTGGCGCTCGATGGCCATCAGCATTCCGCCATGCTGGCCGTCAGCCAGGGCACGCATTTCGTTTTGCCAGGCTCTTTTCTTCCCGGCACAACCGCCGTCATGATTCCCAAAACCGCCGACGGCCGCGTACTCTTCGCGATTCCCTGGCACGGCGCCACGATGATCGGCACAACCGACGAGCCGGTCGAGCGCATTCCCGACGAGCCCCGCGCCATGAACTCTGAGAAGCACTTTCTGCTCGACCACATTGCGCGCTACTTCGATCGCCGGCCAAAGCCCGAAGAGATCCTGAGCATGTGGTCGGGGCTGCGGCCGCTGGTGCGCAGGAAAGGCGCCAGAACTTCGCAACTCTCGCGCGACCACTCCATTCTCGTCTCGCCGACGGGGCTCATTACCGTCGCTGGAGGCAAATGGACAACCTATCGGCGCATGGGCCAGGACGCGATCGACCGCGTCTGCGCCGTTGCCGCGCTGCCCAAAAGCCCATCCCGAACACTGGAGATGAAGCTGCATGGATGGGTCAATATTCCAGCGGCGAACGCGCCGGAGTGGGAGTGCGTTTACGGCTCTGACCTGCCTGCCATTCAGTCGCTCTCCAGCAATGACCCGCGCCTTGAGGAACTGCTCCATCCCCGGCTGCCGTACCGGAAGCGGGAAGTTGTGTGGGCGGCGCGGAACGAGATGGCGCGCACCGTCGAAGACGTTCTCGCCCGCCGCACGCGAGCGCTGTTTCTCGATGCGAGGGCGGCCATTGAGGCTGCGCCCGCAGTTGCCTGCTTGCTGGCCGGCGAGCTTGCAAAGTGCGACAGTTGGCGCGATCAACAGGTGGCAACCTTTGTGCAAGCTGCGCGCGGATACCTGTACGAGGATTGATTTGACCGCCGGCGGCTGCGATCATCGCATTCGATCGAAACTCGAACAATGCGGCTGATTCCAAACCAAGGTACTCTGGGCAAGGAAAGCGCCTGAAAATACTGCGATACAATGCTACAGACAACTAAATGGTCAAACGATCGAAATCAAGGCCGGAGCCGCCGCCAGGCCAGCCCATTAATTTGCGCATTCTTGGCGAGTATCTTGATCTCTCGCCCGCCACTATCTCGCTGGTGCTCAACGACGCGCCCGGAGTGCGCGCCATTCCGCAGGAAACACGGGAGCGCGTCCGCGCCGCGGCGGCCAAATTCGATTACCGCCCCAGCTTCTACGCCCGTTCTCTGCGCAAGCAGCAGAGCTACTCCATCGGCGTGCTCGTGCCCGAGCTCGCCGACATTTACAGCGCGCAGGTGCTTACCGGTGTGGAAGAGTCGCTGATGGAGGAGGGCTACTTTTACCTCACCGCCAGCCATCGCCGCAAGCCCGATCTGATCGAGGAATATCCGCGGCTGCTGATGGAGCGCTCGGTCGAGGGTTTCATTCTCATCGACACCGTGCTGCAGCATCCGCTCAAGCTGCCGGCCGTTGCGGTTGCCGGCCACCAGGAGATCGCCGGCGTCAGCAACGTGGTCCTCGACCAGCACCGTGCCGCCGAGCTTACGTTGCGCCATCTCTATCAGCTCGGTCATCGCAAGATTGCTTTCATGCGCGGCGGCAGCCACAGCTCTGACGCCGACGACCGTTGGGAGTGCCTCAGAACCGTCGCCCGCGACCTGAATATCGAGATCCGTCCCGAGTTGAGCGTGACGCTCAACCTGCGCGTCTCCACGCCCGAGCTCGGCTTCGAGCCGGCTTGCGATCTGCTTACCCGCAAAGCGCAGTTCACGGCTATGGTCTGCTACAACGACATCGCGGCTATCGGCGCCATTCGCGCAATCATGAATCACGGCCTGCGCGTGCCAGAGGACATTTCTGTTGTCGGCTTCGACGATATTCAAGGTGCGCAGTACCACAACCCCAGCCTGACGACCATTCGCCAGCCGCTCAATCAGATGGGCAAAATGGCGGCGCGCATCCTGCTGCAGCGGGTTCGCGGCCAGGGAATGTTTCCCCACGCCATGCCAGTGCTCCCGGAGCTGGTGATTCGCGAATCCACCTGCCCACCGCGCGATCGTCGCACACGCATCGGGCACAACGGCCGAGCTTAGCGCCGACGGAATTCACGAGACTCCTCAATTCACGAGACTCCTCACGGACAGGTCCTGGTCCGTGGGGTGGCCTTACGCGGCTCGCGCCAGCCAGCTCTTCATGGTATTCGCATCTACAAGCCCCGCCTGTTGAAACTCCAGCTTTCCGCCCGCGAATACTGCGAAGTTTGGAATGCCGCGCACGTTGTAGCGCGCCGCCAGCGCCGGATGCCGCTCCGTATCGACTTTCAGCACTACTGCCTGTCCGGCCAGCTCGCGCGCAACCTGCGCCACGTGTGGCGCCGCCATCCGGCACGGCCCGCACCACTCGGCCCAGAAATCCACCAGCACCGGCACGCGGCTCTCGCGTACGATCTCGTCGAACTCCGCCGGGCCGGCTTCCATGGGCTCGGCCGCTGGCGGCAGCGCAGCCTTGCACGCTCCACAGCGGCCGCTGTCGGCCAGATGCCGCGCCGGAATGCGGTTCGCTCTACCGCACGAAGGGCACTTGCGCACAATGGGCATCTCTTTCCAAAGCCTCCACTTGATTCGACTCGCAAGCCCAACGCCTGGTTGCAGCTTGTAAACGGGCTTGCATCCGCCGCAATTGGCGCTCATCCTATGTTTAAGGGCAAACAAAATTCCGCACGAACGGGGCCCGAAGGAGTTTAAAGTGAAGTCAGCCGGCCAAGACCCCGCCGCCATTACTGTATCCGCGGGCCCGCGCCTGCGTGCCGCGCTGGCGCTGGCTATTGTCGCGGACCTCGTTCAGATGTTCGTTTTCCCCCTCTTTGTCGAGGGCGCCGCTTCGCCCGTCGACGATATTCTAGACCTTTCGATGGCCGGCATCCTGTCCTGGCTCCTCGGCTGGCATTGGGAGTTCCTGCCCTCGTTTGCGGCCAAGCTGGTTCCGGGCGTCGATCTCGTCCCGCTCTGGACGCTCGCCGTCGCCAACGTCTATCGCAAATCGAAGCCCACTGCAGTCGCCGCGGTCGCGCAGCAGCAAGGCGCGACGGTGTCGCCGCAGCCGGGTGGCACAAGCTAGCAAGGAACTTGCGGCAGGAGCAGCGCCCATTCGTCTCGCGCTTCAGCGCGGGAATTCAGCTTCTTCAACTTCGCTTTGGGATCCGCGCAGCGCGGGTTCAGTGGGCTTCCACCAGCTCCCGGCTCTTGCCGTAGTGCGTCACCACGTAATTGTCGAGAATCTGCTTGAACTCCTCGACGATCGTATCGCCGCGCAGCGTGGTGTAGAGCTTCCCGTCCACATACACCGGAGCCTTGGGCTCCTCGAAGGTTCCCGGCAGGCTGATGCCAAGGTTGGCGTGCTTGCTTTCGCCGGGGCCGTTCACCACGCAGCCCATTACCGCCAGCTTCAGCTCTTCGACGCCCGGATACTTCTTGCGCCACTCCGGCATGGAGGTGCGCAGGTAGCTCTGGATCTGCTCGGCCAGCTCCTGGAAGTAAGTGCTGGTGGTGCGGCCGCAGCCGGGGCAGCTCGTCACCTGTGGCATAAAGCTGCGAATCCCCAGCGACTGCAGAATCTGCTGCGCGGCCTGCACCTCTTCGGTGCGGTCACCGCCGGGCTTCGGCGTGAGGCTCACGCGGATGGTGTCGCCGATGCCGTTGAGCAACAACGGCGCCAGGCCGGCC
>JASIJW010000001.1:0-3492 GCA_030050035.1 Acidobacteriaceae bacterium
AAACTATTGGATGAGGGCGCGGATTTGCTGGATCTTGGAGCCGAAAGCACGCGGCCCGGTTCGCAAGTAAGTTCGCGGGAAAGTTCACGTGCAGGCGGCGCAGATGCCGCCGTGAGCGCCGAAGAAGAACAGGCGCGGCTGCTTCCGGTGCTCGATGGGATTCTGCGCGCTCGGCCAGATGCGGTGGTGTCAGTCGATACCTACAAGGCCGCCACAGCGCGGGCCGCGCGGGCCGCAGGCGCGGAGATTGTGAACGACGTAAGTGGCTTCGCGTGGGAGCCAGCGCTGGCGGAGGTCTGCGCGCAGGCCGGTGCGGGAGTGGTGCTGTCGCACACACGCGGCCGGCCGGCGGAGTGGCGCAGCCAGCCGCAGCTTGCGCCGGAGGCGTTGATGGCAATGGTCCGCGACGGACTCGCCGCAAGCATGATGGCAGCGCGACGGGCGGGAATCGCGGACGAGTCGATAGTGATCGATCCGGGCTACGGCTTTGGCAAGCGTTTAGGAGAAAACTACGTGCTGCTGGCGCGGCAGCAGGAGCTGCTCACGCTCGGCCGGCCGCTGCTTGCAGGCCTCAGCCGGAAGTCGTTCCTCGGGCACACCCTCGCGCCGTTGTTCGGCGGCGAGCCGGCTCCCGTAGATGCGCGCGAAGCCGCGAGCCTTGCCGCGATGACGGCAGCCATTCTGAATGGCGCATCGATTGTTCGAGTGCATGCGATGCGCCCTGCAGTGGAAGCCGCGCGGATCGCCGACGCGATTTCACAAGCAGCCCAAGAGCGCCTGTCATCCTGACGCTGCCCCTGAACGGAGTGAAGGGGAAGCGGAAGGATCTGCGGTTGTGTTTTCTTACTGCCTCTGCAACGTCGCCGATACATCCCGAATCACAGCCTGGCTCTGCCGCCGAAGTGCAGGCAAAAAGCTCAGTCATTTCCGGCTTTCCGGTCATTCGGCGACCCCGACCGTCGAACTGGCCGATTTGAGCCTCAATATCCATTTCTGTTCAACAGTCACCATGAGAATGAAAACGACGCATATGGCGACATCAAGGGCCGAAAGTTTCCGTAAACCCCCTTCTTTCATCCATGCGGGCAAAGACGAATAGAAATGCGTGCACTCCCAAAATAGCCAGAACAGCACAGTAACGAATCCACAATGCATAAGGGCGCAGACTCTTGGGGCTGACTTGATTTTTGCGACGAATTGATTCAGACGTGCGACGTTTCCATATTTGGCACAAGATAAGACTGGAGCCAGTGTGTAGATAAAGGCCAGCAAGCCAAATTCACGCCATGAGAAATGATCAAATAAATCCACCGTCACCGTTCGTCCTCTCTCATTTAGGATAAGCAATTCGGTTGTGCGGCTCGAAAGGCGTTTCGCTCTCGGCCTGCGGAGAAACACCTGCGCTGATTACGATTCGAAGAGCTCGAATGTCATGACGTCCCCGTCGAATCTCAATTGCTCTATCTACTTCGCCGGATCGACCAGCGCCTGATAAACCAGATCGTGGCTGATGTATTCCAGATTCGGCTCGCCGCCGCGCGTCCGCTGAATCATGCCGACGAAGACGATGTCATTCGTGGGATCGACCCAGAACCATGTGCCCGCTGCGCCATCCCACAGAAACGTCCCCTTGCCGTCAGACATATTTGCCATCGGAGGATCGTAGGCAACCGCGCAGTTGTAACCATAGCCGAATCCCGGCCGGATACGCTGCGAGCCGATCCTGTATTCACCGGTGAGCAGGCTGGGCGGCAGATGATTCGACGTCATCAGCTTTACGGATGAAGGCGCGAGAATGCGCACCCCGCCCAATTCGCCGCCATTGGCAAGCATCTGCGCAAAGCGGTAGTAGTCTTCGGCGGTAGAAACCATGCCGCCACCGCCGGAAGGCGCAGTTGGCTGGACAGAGTAATCGCCCAAGCCTCTGCCGTTGGTTGAATCGGGCGCGAGGCCGTCGTGGCCGTTGTTCTCGTAGAGCGTAGCAAAGCGCGAACGCTTGCCGGCCGGCACGTAAAACGCCGCGTCCCTCATGCCGAGCGGCGTAAAGATCTGGTCGCGCAGGAAGTCGGGCAGCGCCTGGCTGGTGAGCTTTTCGACGATGTAGCCCTGAATATCCATCGACATGCTATAGATCCACTTTGTGCCGGGCTGATAGACGAGCGGGATTTGCGACAGCCGATCGATCATCTGTTGCAGGTCTTTTGATTGCCGCACCTTCATCTCGCCATACATGCGGTCCACCGGAGTGTCGCCATCTCCGTATGTGAACCCGGCGGTGTGGGTCATCAGCTCGAGCATCGTGGGCGCGTGCTCGGGCAAGGCGAGTACCATCTGGCCCGGACCGTTGAAGCCGCTGAAGACCCTGAGGTTCGCGAACTCGGGAATGAATTTCGAGATTGGGTCCGAAGGCTGCCACTTGCCCTCTTCATAGAGGATCATCATGGCGACGCCGGTTACCGGCTTGGTCATCGAGTAATCGCGGAAGATGGTATCGGTAGTCATCGGCACTTTTGTGTCCAGGTCACGCACGCCGTAGGCGCGGTAGTCGACGACCTTGCCGTGGCGTGCGAGGATGGTGACGATGCCGGCCACTTCCTTCTTATCCGCGGCCTGTTGCAGGAACGTGTGCAGCCGCTCCAACCTCTCCGTGGAGAAGCCCACCGACTCGGGCTTCACAGGAGTCATATCGACCGCGGGCGCGCTCTGCTGCCCTTGCGCGGCGGAGATGTGAAAACACACTGCGGTTGCGGCCAGCAGCACAGCGGCCATTCTGCGCGTTATGAGGGATTTCATCGGTTGTGCCCTCCGGCCCCGTTCGGAATCGCACCCTTTATATCAAAGCTGCGCGCGCTTCTACACTAAAGGCAGTGCATGAGCGATACTGAACAGAATTCCGACACGATCGTGGCCATCTCCACGCCTCCGGGCCGCGGCGGCATCGGCATCGTGCGGCTCAGCGGGGCCGAGGCCGCTTCGATCGCTGTGCAGCTTGTGCGTTTGCGCCAGCCAACCAAAATCGGGCTCGAAGCCGGCCGCGCGCGGCTTGCCGATGTGATGGACTCTGCCGAACCAGACGCCAGCCGCATCGATGAAGCGGTCGTGACGTTTTTCGCGGCTCCGCACTCATACACGAGCGAAGACGTTGTCGAAATTGCCGCGCATGGCTCGCCGGTGGTTCTCGAGCTGCTGCTGCGCCGCGCGATGGAGCTGGGTGCGCGGCTTGCGCAACCGGGCGAGTTTACACAGCGCGCGTTTCTTTCCGGGCGCCTCGACCTTACTCAGGCCGAGGCAGTGCGCGACCTGATCGAAGCACAGACGCTCACGCAGGCGCGCCAGGCCGCCAGCCAGATGGGCGGCGCGCTGAGCCTGCGCGTGGCTCCACTGAAGCAGACGCTGATGGAACTGATCGCGCTGCTCGAAGCCGGAATCGATTTTGCCGAAGATGATATTGACGTGACGCCGCAGGCGGAGATCGCGCGCCGCATCGACGAG
>JASIJW010000248.1:0-5500 GCA_030050035.1 Acidobacteriaceae bacterium
CCCGGAATCGGTGACAAGGCCCAGGACAGTAGCCAAGTTGGCCTGGCCTGCGGCAGGGGCTGGAACCAGTAGGCTCCACGCGAGGCAAGCGAAGGACAGCAAAGTTAATAGCTTGCGACCCATAGCGGACAGATCGCTCATTTTGCGCGTTTGCATATTCATCACCTGCCTCATCGTAGTCCTACCCCTCCGCTTGGCCCTCGTCGGTGAGCCTCGAACCCCTCAGTTGCCGAGCCGATCGCGCCGACGCGTTGGAATCGTTGCGGCGCCCGCGACACATGCCCCGAGCTCCGAAGCGAGATTATGTTATAGACGATCATATGTCTATACAGCATATTGAAAGAGAGAAGAGGAGCTGTCAAGAAAATTCTTTCTCGCGCTGTGAATGTGGTAGCCGGTTTTGGTGTCGATCGAAAATATCTCACCGGCAATATTCTGCCCGCTTGACATGACGCATGTGACGGTATTATGTCTATACATCTTAACAAGATGATCCATCAAACCGAACTGTAAGATCATGGGGCGCACCCGAAATTCAAGGCGGCTCGGTTTTGGACACTTCAGCAGACGTAAAGGAGGAACAGCTTTGGTCGGACCGCGCACAATTTCAATATCGATCCTTGGGCTCTTGCTTACCGCTAGTTGCGGCATGGCTCAACAGTACCAGTTAGGCAGTCTGGTTCCGGTATCCACACTGGGAACCGCGACTCTGATCCCGCAGCCCACGCTAACTGCACAAGGCGGCCCGCTCATCTTCTCCGACTCCCCGGAGGACCTGAAAGCAACAGATGATTTTCCTGTAGCCTTGTACCGAGACGAGGTGCAAGGCAAGTTTCGCGTCTTCTACCACCACGAAAATGTAAGCCTTGCCAGCCTTACGATCGGGGTTGCAATCACTAACGTATCTGACCACGCGGAGCTTCTCATGGCGCTCGGCCGGGGCCAGGGCCTCAGCATCTATCCCGACGTCGCAGGTCAGGCTGCTTTGGACGGTTTCCTTCTCACACAACGACTTCCCAGATTTTTAACTGTACTCCGGCCGAACCAGTCCTATTATGCTGTTCAGACAGCGTCGGAAAAAGAGACTGCGTCAGGGCTGCTGGAGTTTGTCGTGGTTAATCTACCAGACGACAGCTTGCCCTTCCCATCGATCTATAACCTGAGCCGTATGCTGAGTTCCGACCATCGTTCCGGGCCTCCGGGTACGTTGTCCAGAGCTGACCTGCCGCCAGGACTTGATCTCGGGACCGCAGCGGTTACCACGGTTGCGTATGATGGGTCGCAACCCAGCGATCCAGCCGATCTGCCGGTGATCACGCCGGGCAACAACACCCGCGGCACCTTCCCACACGATGACCGGTTGGGACACTTTGTTGTTGACCCTTCCGCAGGTTTGCAGGCCTTGCCTGTGGATTCAGGGCGCACAGGATCAGGTGCCATGCCGGGCGAGTATCAGGCGGGAGTCGATACCGTAGACGGCAACATACAGGTCTACGATAACGGGAATTACGGGATTCTTTATGACCTCCACATCGAGGTTCGAAACAGCAAAACACGCCAGACCCAGACTGCTGCGCCGAATGTTTCGATCGGGATGTTGATGCAGCCCTCTGGTGGGTCTGGTCAGTACGTAATGAATCTACCCGGCCCGCGCAGCCAACCGCTTATGTCACCTTCCGTCAACTATAAGTCGGCGTGGTGGTTCTACGAATTGCAGCCGCATCCGGCACGGCGTGACTTTGAACTGCAGACCAGCTTGCCGGGAGGATCGGACGGCCCGCAGAGGCTACTGTTCGCACCTGGATTTACCGGCGACTAAGGCTTAGTACGCACTTCACGGGGCCGGATAAGGCTCCAGTCTCGATAAGCTCATCTGGACTAGGATTGTTCTGGAGTTCGTGGCGACTAGCAAAACCAGGGTCACTGTGTCCTATTGGACTGTTGTGCCTCTAGGATACACGTACTTTGGTTTCGCCGTAACATACGGTTGCGTAGCCCGGAAAGGAATCAGTGATCTTCACCAACGCCACCCTGATCGGGGGAATTCTTCTAGCCATCGTTGCAGGCATCATGAACGGGCTCTTCACCCTTCCTATGAAGTACCTCGACCGCTGGTCCTGGGAAAATGTTTGGGCGATATTCATATTTGTATCCTGCATAGCGATGCCAGCCGTCATGGTATGGATCACCGTTCCGGTTCTCGGGCATGTCGTTGCAACCAGCCCCGCGCATGCGATCGTCGTGGCATGCCTCGCTGGATTTGCATGGGGCTTCGGCGCCATCATGTTTGGCCAGGGAATAAGCGCCATCGGCATATCGATGGGTAACACGCTGGTGCTTGCCATCAGCGCATCGCTCGGTTCTCTGCTTCCCATTCTGGTGTTGGCGCCTGAACGCCTTCATCACCTCCAGGGAATCGTCATTCTTTGCGGAAACTTCATCGGCGTCATGGGGATCATATGCTGTGGCTATTCGGGATTGCTCAAAGAGAGAGCCCAACAGAGCAGGACGGCGGTTACGCGACGCATGGTCGGCTACGCACGTCCGTTCGGCATCGGCCTCTTACTTTGTGCCGGAGCGGGTCTGCTCTCCGCAGTCTTCAATATTGGTTACAGCGTGGCTCAACCGATACTGGTGGCTGCCCATCGTCTAGGTTACAGCGCGTTCTCCGGCTCCAACGTGATCTGGCTGTTGATGCTTACCAGCGGAGCCGTGGCCAACCTGTGCTTTTGTGGTTATCTCTTCAGGAAGAATGGAAGCTGGCGCAAATATGGATTGGCGGGATCCGGTCCGCTCTACTTACTATCTGCGGTGATGGGCCTGCTTTGGGGCGGAAATACCTTTGTATACGGGCTTGCCTCACCCAAACTGGGCCGACTCGGCCCCGCCATCGGATGGCCGCTCACTCTCATTGCGGGACTGATTACCGCTAACGTAGTAGGGTTTATGTCGGGCGAGTGGGAACTTACCAGCATGAAAGAACGCCGCTGGATGCTACTTGGCGTTTTGGTTCTACTCGCGGCGATCACCACGCTCGGTTGGTCCAGCGCTCTGACGTAGCGAACCAGTTTGGTCGCTGGGTCTTAAAGAAAGCGTTCGCTAAAATCCAATGTTCTTCAAGGGGCGGGAATGAAGGAATTGAATCGACGAGATTTTCTTGTCGCCTTGGGCGGAGGCGCCACTGCTCTAGCCCTCGATCCGATTACAACACAAGCCTCGCCTGCACCTGGCCGGATCAAGCCAATCACCGGAAGCTGGTTTGAATTTCAGCATCATGCAACCGTTGAGGGAGTCGACTGGAATCCGAGCTGTGCGCGTTTTTCCACCTGGCAGTGGGAGGCCAAGATCAAGGAAATTGCCGAAGCCGGTATGGAATATCTGGTTCTGATGGCAACAGCTCTTTACTATCGGGCTTTTTATCAGACCAACATCTTCGCGGGCTGGAATTTGGGCTGCGCCGACCCCCTCGAAGCAGTGCTTTCCGCGGCAGACAGATATGGTGTCAAGTTCTTCATCGGCAATGGCTTTTATGGAGATTGGAGGAGCAACAAGATAATCGCAGATCCGGCGGCCGCCAGGAAGCGGCTCCAGGCCATGGAAGAGCTCACCAATCTCTATGGACATCACGCGAGCTTCTTTGGGTGGTATTGGCCTAACGAGGCGTTCATCAATCCGCATTTCTCACCTGAATTTATCGAGTATGCAAATAGCTGCTCGCGGCTGGCGCGGAAGCTTACTCCCAAGGCGCAAATCATGATTGCGCCTTATGGTACTCGCAGGGCGATTCCTGACGATGCTTATGTTCGCCAACTCGATGCAATGGATGTTGACATCGTGGCGTACCAGGATGAAGTGGGAGTGCGCAAATCGAAGGTCTTTGAAACCGCAGCCTTTTACGAAGGCCTGCGCAGAGCACATGATCGCGCGCAGAAAGCCAGAATCTGGGCGGACATTGAAATATTCGAATTTCAAGGTGAAGTGTATGACAGCGCTATCGTGCCCGCACCTTTCAGCCGCGTCCTGCAACAGATGGAAGCAGTTTCACCTTGGGTAGACAGGATACTTGTTTACCAATATCAGGGAATGATGAACAAGCCTGCTTCGGAGGCCTTTGCGGGCTGCCCTGCATCGACCAGATTGTACACCGACTATCTCAACTGGCACTCGGCGCGTACAGCATCTGCATAAAATGCTTTAATGCTGTACGCGCCGGAGTAAAAAAACCTGCTGGCGAACGCCAAACCTCGATATAAGGTTAAGCGTCGAAGGCCCGAAGTTCTCTATTCCAGCGCTCTCGTTGGAAGTAGGCATTTAAGGCATTCGCCGTAAACGCGAGCGGTTAGTGAAGTTGAATGGATGTATCCTCATCAACTGTCGTGTAGATTCTGATGGCGGACAGAATATCACTCGATATCCGGCCGTGCGTCGGCGCGTGTGGCCCGTTCGTCGTGGATTTGATTCGCGGGGTAAGCCAGGATCGACACTATCCGCTGCTTACGGAGCCCTGACGAGGAAGGTATGGTCAAGTTTTCTGCCTTAATGGGCAAGTAAAAAGATGAGAGTGTTATGGTGTTGCGTCGGGTATTATGCTCACGGTATGACCCCTGCACCGAAGAAATTCAGATGTACCCGAAAGCGGGTTGATTTAACGCAGACCGGCATATCTGACAATGCCAACCAGAATCTTGACGAACAGGTTGCCCTCTTTTCTAAGCTTGTTATGGAGAATTCCAAAACGTCAATTTATCAGGTCTGGTCAAAGCTCGATCCGATTGCGCACTTCGTCATTATGTCTGAATTGGGATTTTTAGAAGGGAAGGTCTGCGCTCAGCACTATGAATGGGCTCGGGAAGATGCTGCAGAACTAAAGAGACACACGCGCATGCTAAGAACATTCCTCAAGAAGCAGGCAGAGCACGAGAACATAGCTGCTCGTCGTCCTCGCAGTGGTGTTGAGAAATCTTATAATTCTATGGGCATTTGTTACTTATTTTGTCATTCAACCCCTCGTGATCGATCATGAAGGTGGCTGATGTTCTTCCTGGCGCGCGCTTCAGGCGAATAATGAAAATCATATCGTAGTCATTGTCGCGCCAGGGCGGAACAATGGAAGAGTTTTCGCCATACGCTTCGAGGAGACTTTTTGCGAATCGATCCTGATAACCGTGTTCCCATGCTACAAAGACCAGCGCATCTGCATAGATTGGCCTGCTCAGTTCGGCCTGCAGTTGTTGAATCTGATCGAACCCGATCTGCGTATTGACAGGCATACCCAGCTCAATCGCCGTCGGTTCAATGGTTGTAAGTGGACGAACATAGGAATACAGCGGACTGTTTCCATCGCGAGGTTGTACAGATGGATCTGGGGCAAAGATATAGTCCGGGCGTCCGAACTTGGGAATCAGGATTCCAGGGAGGGCAAGCGCGCGATTCAAACCGCGGCAGGTTAGCTGTCCCAGGCCTTTTGTCGGCTTTTCGCCATGTCGCACAATGACGATTG
>JASIJW010000249.1:0-3080 GCA_030050035.1 Acidobacteriaceae bacterium
CGTCATTTGTTGTTCTAATAATTGGAAGTCGGCCCCGAAGGAGAGGCCGACGGGCGCTGACGCTGATCCCGAGGGACAGCGGACGTATACGGCGCCGGGGAGGGTCCTGAAATGAAAAAGTTCCGCCTGGTTTTATTCGCATTTGTTGCCACTCTTCTGCTGGTGCCCTTCGCGGCAACGGCGCATGCCCAGGTGGCGGTGGGGGTGGGAGTGGGCATAGGCCCGGCGGTGGTGCCGGCTCCTGTGTATTATGGTCCACCTGCTTGCTCATGGGGCTATTACCCGTATTACCCCTATGCATGCGCCCCGTACGGCTATTACGGTCCTAGCTGGTTCGTCGGCGGCGTCTTTATCGGCGCCGGCCCGTGGTACGGCTGGGGCTGGGGCCGCGGTTACGGCTGGGGCCGTTATGGATGGGGTGGCTATGGCTATCGTGGCGGTTATGCCGGCCGCGGGTTTGTCGGCGCACGCGGCTATGCTCCGGCGCGCGGCTATGCCGGCGGCGTGGCACGCGGCTACGCGGGCGGCGCACGCGGATTCAGCTCCGCTCCCAGTGGCGGCTTCCACGGCGGTAGCAGCTTCCATGCTGGAGGTGGCTTTAGCGGCGGGTTCCACGGTGGTGGGGGCGGATTCCACGGTGGCGGCGGTGGACGCCGGTAAGCCTCATCCCACAATCTGAAACGCAAAAAGCCCGTCTGCAGTCGCAGGCGGGCTTTTTGCGTTTGTGCCGGAGAGATGCCTTCGGCTGCTACTTTCTCGTAGCCGCTACCTCGGCGAGCCAATCCGCAATCCGCTGCGCCGCGCCTGGGTGCGCCTGCTTGCGCGCTGCCGCGGACATAGCGGCCAGCCGCGCTGGATCGCCGAGCAGCGCAGTCAGCGAGTCCAGCAGCCGTCCTGGAATCTCCAGATCCGTTTCTTCGAGCATTACCGCCGCGCCGGCAGCGGCCATGGCCTCGGCGTTGCGGCGCTGGTGGTTGTCGGCCGCAGCGGCAAATGGCACCAGCAGCGCCGGCTTGCCTGCGGCAGCTTCCTCGCCCACGGTTGATGCACCGCTGCGCGAAAGCACCAGGTGCGCCTGCGCAAATCGCGCGGGCATATCGCTCAAAAATGCTTCCACCTGCCATCGCGCGGGGTCCGCGCCGCTGGCCTGGTATGCCGCCAGTGTGGGCTCGTAGTTCCGCAGCCCGCTCTGGTGCAGAATCGTGAGCCCCGGCACGGCGTCGAGCAAGGCCTTCGCGATCCGCGGCATGTGCGTGTTGAACAGGCGCGCTCCCTGCGAGCCGCCGAAGACGAGCAGATGAGGCTGCGGCGACGCGGGCGGGGCGATCGAGAAGAATTCGGGCCGCACCGGCACGCCCGTTACCTGCGCGTTGCGGAACCAGCGCGCCGCAGCTGCAAAGCTGATGGCCGCGCCCTGCACTCGCTTGCCCACCAGCCGGTTGGCAAGGCCGGGCATCGCGTTTGGCTCAAAGAGCAGCACCGGAACGTGCAGACGCAGCGCTGCGGCCGTGCCCGGCCCCGCGGCATAGCCTCCAATGCCGAGGACTACGCCCGGGCGAAACTCGCGGATCAGCTGCTTGCAATCAGAAATGCTTTTGGGCAGCCGCGCCAGCGATTTCAGCCGCGTGATTAGCGACACATTATTCAATGGGCCGACGTCGATGAGCCGCAGCGGAAAGCCTGCCTCGGGCACGAGCCGCAATTCAAGCCCACGCGCCGTGCCCACAAAAAGCACCTCAGCCGAGTGGCGGCTCACAAGCTCGCTCGCCACCGCAAGCGCGGGAATGATATGCCCGCCGGTCCCGCCTCCGGCAATCAAAACACGCAGTTGAGACAAGATGTTCCTCTAGATTGAGCTTCGCACAGTGACGGCCTTATCCTTAGTCCCTGTTCCCTGCTTCACTCCACTTGCCGCGTAATGTTTAACAGAATCCCGATGCTGGCGAGCGTAAAGAACAGCGACGTGCCGCCTTTCGAGATCAACGGCAGCGGAATGCCCTTGGTGGGCACCAGCGACAGCACCACGCTGATGTTGAAGAAGGCCTGCAGCAGGATCGTTGTGGTAATGCCGAAAGCCACCAGCCGCGCGAATGGGTCCTGTGAACGGAAGGCCGCGCGCAGCCCGCGCACCGCGAAGACCACAAATAAAATGACGATCAGCATTGCGCCGATAAATCCCAGTTCCTCGGCGATGTTGGCGAAGATAAAATCCGTCGAGGCTTCGGGTAAATAGAAGAGCTTCTGCATGCCTTCCATGTAGCCGCGCCCTGTGAACCCGCCGGTGCCCACGGCAATCAGCGACTGGGTGATGTGAAACCCCGCACCCTGCGGGTCGGCAGCCGGATTCATGAAGGCCAGCATGCGCGCCCTGCGCCACGGCACCAGAAACAGGAGGCCGCAGAGAAACGGCAGTGCCGCAAGCGCGGCGCCCACCAGGTACTTCCACTCCATGCCGGCCAGCACCAGCATCATCGCCGTTACGCCGCCCAGCACCAGCGCCGTACCCAGGTCAGGCTGCCGCACAATCAGCAGCATGAACAGCACCGGAACCATTGCGGCGCGCAGTAGTGTGTTCTTCCAGTCGCGCATTGCATCCAGACGATTGTGAAGAAACCACGCCAGAAACAGCACCAGCACGGGCTTGGCGATCTCCGACGGCTGAAACGTGAAGAATTCGCCGAAGCGGATCCAGCGGTGCGTGTTGTGCGAGCCGGGAAACAGGAAGACCGCGACCAGCAGCAGCGTTGTAATGGAAAGCGCCGGATAAATGAATCGCGGAGAGTTATAGCGGCGCGCGTCGATGTGCATCAGCGCCAGCATGGCCAACCCGCCGGCCAGGGCCCACACTGCCTGATCAATAAGAAACGTGTAAGGCGAGTGATACCGCTCCTGCGCGACCACGGCGGACGCCGAAAAAACCATCACCAGGCCGACGACGACGAGGAGAAGCGTGGTAAAAAACATCCATTTGTCGACGCCGACGCGCTTGGCCATGATGCAGTAAAGAGCCCTTCGGCAGGATGGTTCCCGCAGGTTCCAGCATAGCCGCGCAAGCGGTACAACGCGCAATCCGCCGGCTC
>JASIJW010000030.1:0-3108 GCA_030050035.1 Acidobacteriaceae bacterium
GCGCCTTGACCTCGAAACCCTGGTTGCGCAGAATGTCGAGCGTCTGGTCGAAGCTGGGAAGGCGTGATTTGCGTTTCATTGAGAGGTTCCAATCTCTGAGGCCGGTCTGCAGGGCCCATCTAGGAAGCCCATCTGCGAAGCCCCTCTGCGAAGATGGAAAAACACCTGCGCTACCTTTCAATCTCGCATATCGGCGCAGTGGGCTGCAATCGAGGGCCAGCGAGGGCGAGCAACCGATGACCACATTGCAACTGCCGGAAACTGTTGCCGCTGCAATGCGCGCGCACGCCGAGGCTGCGTACCCCGAAGAGTGCTGTGGGGCGATGCTGGGCCGTTCGGATGGGCAGGACTGGCAGGTGATCTCGTCCATTGCGGTGGAAAACGCTGCCAGAGATGACGCGAGAGGCACGCAATATGAGATCGGCTCGCGCGACCTGGTCGGCATTGCTCTCGAAGCGCGGCGGCGTGGGCTCGAGGTCGCCGGCTTCTATCATTCGCATCCAGATTGTGAAGCTTCATGGTCAGCAACGGATCTGGCCGGCGCGCATTGGATCGGGGCGAGCTACGCGATCGTGGAAGTGCGAGCCGGACGCGCGGGAGCTGTTCGATCGTTCCGGCTGACGGGCACCACGGAAGAGGACAAACGCTTTAGGGAGGAAACGGTAATAAACGGTTAAGGGAGAAATGGGTAATGGACGGAAACGAGGCAGCCTGATTTCACGCACCGATTTTTTGACAAAATAAGCTCTTTACAAGCCAGCTTCGGGCCGGGATAATCGTTTTACCCTTAGAGCGCCTGCGTTCCTTGTTCCTTTCCTTTCTCCCTCCGCACGGAGTTCTCTGACCAAAATCCAGGAGGTTCTCGTCCGATGATGAACTCGAAGTGTGTCGTTTTTGCGGCAGCAATGGCTGCGGCAACGTGCGGAGTGTGCGCGGCGCAGCAAATGACGGCGCCACCGAAGGTGCTGGTGGTCCAGGAAGAGTATTTGAAACCGGGCAAGGCAGGGTCGATTCATGACAGGTCTGAGAGCGGCTTTGTGCAAGCAATGACACGCGCCAAGTGGCCCACGCATTATGTGGCGCTGAACTCGCTGTCGGGAAGAAGCCGCGCTGTGTTCCTGATGGGATACGACTCGTTTGCAGACTGGCAGAAGGACAACGACGCGCAGCAGAAGAACACGGTGCTGGCCGGCGAGTTGGACCGTCTGGATGCTGCGGACGGCGAGCTGCAGACGGAATTCGACCAGTACGTGCTTGTTTACCAGCCAGACATGAGCCTGCGCGTGAACGCGGACCTGTCGCACGCGCGTTTCATGGAAGTTTCCGTATTCCATCTTCACCCCGGCCACCACAAGGACTGGACCGACGCGGTGAAGATGGTAATTGACGCGCACCAGAAGGCTGGCACGAGCGCCAACTGGGCGATGTACGAGGTTGAATACGGCGGCGGGGACGAATACGTGCTGTTCAGCGCAGACAAAGACATGGCCGAGATCGACCAGGGCTTTGCCGAGGACAAGAAGTTCATCGAGGCGATGGGTCCGGACGGCATGAAGAAGCTGGACGAACTGGCCGCGGCGTGCATCGAGAGCAGCCGTTCAGAGCTGTTCCAGATCAACCCGCGGCAGAGCTATGCGCCGCCGGAGTGGGTAAAGGCAAATCCGGAGTTCTGGAAGCCGAAACCGATGAGCGCACCGGCCGCGAAGGCGAGCGAGAAACCGCAGGATGTGAAGACGCACCAGCAGTAGAGCAATTGTGGAACTCGAGACGGCCCGGGCGACCGGGCCGTTCCTGTTTGCGCCGCCCCCGGTTGCCGATTCGCTGGACTGGGAGCGGAGACTTACAACTTTCCCACCCGCTATCTGGTCAGCGATGCATGCGTACTCACCGGCCGCCGAACGTGTATGAGTCGATCTTCCGGTTTGAGGGCCAGGCCAGCGTCTTTGCCACGCGCGAGGGGCCGTGCTATCGCTGCCTCTATCCCGGAGCCGCCTCCGCTGGGCGCGGTGCCAAGCTGCGCCGAAGGCGGCGTGCTGGGGATTCTCCCTGGGCTGGTGGGAGTGATTCAGGCAACCGAGGTCATCAAAGCTTATGCTGGGAAGTGGTGATTCACTCGCGGGGCGCTTGCTTCTGGTCAACGCCCTTGCCATGCGCTTCCGCGAGCTGAAGCTGAAGAAGAATCCCGAGTGCCCGGCCTGCGGCGATCCCACAATCACAAGGTTGATTGACTACGAGCAGTTTTGCGGCCTGGGCGCCCGCCAACCAAAAGGAGAATGCAGTGAAAAATGGAATTCCGCAGATGACGGCGACCGAGCTCAAGCAGCGGCTCGATCGCGGCGACCAGATCGAAGTTGTCGATGTGCGCGAGCCGTGGGAGCACCAGACGGCGAATATCGGCGGCCGGCTCATTCCGCTAAATGAGGTTCCGCAGCGGATGGGCGAGATCGATCGCGAGCGCGAGATCGTGATCCACTGCAAGAGCGGCGGCCGCAGCCAGCGCGCCGCGGAGTTCCTTGCTCAGGCCGGCTATGCGAAGGTGTGGAACCTGGCCGGCGGCATCACGGCGTGGTCGAACGAGGTAGATCCGTCGGTGCCGAAGTATTAAGTTGCGGCAATATCCTGCCCGCTTTTCCCTTCGTATTGCATTCGTGCCAATAGCGGCCTTAAGCCGGCATTCTGCACAGCCCACCCCAGCCGCAAAAACAACTGCGCCGCCAGGGTGGGAGCCAGCTTGCCTCCCAGCCGCGTGTACACTTGCGGCAATGAGCAAAACATTTCCCGTCTTTGCAGGCCGCCACGTGCGGCTTGAGCCGCTGGCGCTACACCACGCAGAGGCGCTGGCCGCAGCCGCTTCTGTTGATCCGTCGATCTATCAATGGAGCCCGGTGCCGCAAACCGTGGCCGCGGCGCGCGCATACATTGAAACCGCCCTCGAATGGCACGATGCGGGCACGGCCCTGCCGTTTGTCACCGTGTGTGCGGCCGATGGCGCGGTGCTCGGCTCGACGCGCTTCTTCGATATGGCTCGCTGGAATTGGCCAGCCGGACACGAGCGGCATGGGCGGCGCGATCCCGACGTGTGCGAGATCGGCTACACCTGGCTCACGG
>JASIJW010000250.1:0-5751 GCA_030050035.1 Acidobacteriaceae bacterium
GCGATTGAGGTCGACGCGTCCGTCCTTACGCGCGCGTCCTGAATGGAGTGAATTTTATCTAATATCTGCTGGGCTGGAACCTGTCAAAATATGAAGCAGGCCGCTCCCGTGGAGACGCACGCTTACTGGAACGCAGAAGCCTCGAACTGTTTCTTGCCCCGGCGCCTTTGCTGCTCAGCTATATCCTGGGTCCCGCACCGTGGGATGCGTATATTCAGCCAGGATTCCACTGTGACTGTACTTAGATCGCTGTACTCCGTGATTCGCTCTTCTTTGACAAGGCTCCGAGTGCGCCATCTGGGGCACATTGACAAAATAAGTGAAATAGGTTTCTCAGAAGTGAAAGAACTTAGCAGCAATAGTCCCGCTGAGCGCCGCTGATGCATGGTGATACAAGGTAGATTGTTATTCCAATTCGGAGATGGAGGCGGAGATCCAAATTCCTCTTTCCCGGCGTTTCCGTCGCCTTCTGGTCCAATGCCATACGTGCCCGTCTTCGATGGAGTCATGGTTCTTGTGCCCGCGCATCGGAGGCGCCTGGCGCCGCAGGCGAAAGCTCAACCTGCAATTTCCTTCAGATCTGCGCGCGAGTTTTCGTAGCTGACGTTGTATTGAAGAATCTGCGGATCAGGCTCAATCTTCCAGTGCCGGCAGGCAGCGAGATAGATCTCCGGCCACCAGTTGCGATGCTCCGTCAATCCATCGTCCTTCCACTTTTTCCAGTCCACCAGAATTTTCGTCCAGGCTGCGTCGCCATAGGCCATCGCCTCGGCCTGTGAGCCAATCACCGGAACAAGCCACCGCCGTCCGATCCTTGCGTGCAGCACTTCGTCGGCCCAGTCGTAATCCTGAATCATCGCTGTAAGCGGATCGGCAGTAGCCAGTGCGACCTCCCACTCGTATTCCTTCCCGGTGGTCTTTGGCATAAGGCCCTGCTCAATCGTGTACAGAACTGCATGACGTTCTTTGGCCGACAATTTCGTATTCAGCCCAAGCGACCAGGTAAAGTTGAACGGAATTTTGGTCCAGTCAACCTCCAGATGGACAAAGCCGATCTCGCCCATCATTGCGTGGCGCGCCTCGTCCCATAACTGGCGCGTCATATCGCGGTCGTAATCCCAGGATTTGTTTTCATTCTGCGCAATCATGCTGGCCATCATCTCGGGCACATCGATTTCGCGCATGCGCTTGAAGTAGAGCATGATGGTTTTCGGAAGCGGCGGAATTGCCGCGTTAAATAACATTGCCTCGGCGTTCACGCCCATGTTGTAAGGATCCTGGAAGCGTTCGTCGCGCGCCGGCACGGGGTCGTAGACATATGGAACCCTGGAAAAGTGCCGGCTGACGGTCTCTCCGCTCGGCTCGGCCTTGCCATCCAGATCGCCGGCAGCCGCCAACATGCGGCTGAGCGTGCCGAGCCACTGTTCGAGCTCCGCGCGTTTTTCGCTCGTGACCAGGCGGCGTGTGGCTTCTGCGCCGTATTCCTGAATGTCCCGGATCTCAACAAGCGTAAGGCGGCAGATGCGCCAGCTTGGATGGTCAAAGAGCTTGTTGGTGTCCGCCATCATGTGCTCAAGCGCGCGAATCAGGGCCGGCACAGCATGTTCGTAGAGACCGAGCAGGAGAGCCTCTGCGCCGGGCGCGCACAGAATCTCATCGAAGAAAAGATCGAGCGAGGCGTGTGGCGATACATCCAGTCCATGCGGGGGCTGCCTCATTTCTTTCACGCGCGCGGCAAACTCGCCGACATGCTCCACGCAGTAATGTGCATGAAGACTGAACGCCATTTTCAGCTCATAGATCGGCATGCTTGTAATGCGGCAGACGAAGATGCGATGCAGCCGCCTCAGCGACCAGTGCAAACGCTTCAGCCTGTCGACAGACTCGGACACGGTCAGGCCCGTTGTGCAAGCTTCCTGCATGGTTTCCAGGCCTGCAAGCGGCGGAAGTTCAGCATAGCCGGAATAGGAATCAGCGGAGATCTGTGTTGCGTCCACTTTGGCATCTTTGGAGTTCATAGGAAGGCACCTCTCAGCGGATGATGGTGGAACATAGATAAGAGACTACGCGGCTCGCTGCAGCGCTTCCTCTGGCCCATTGACCATACCGTGTACGGAATTGATCGTTTTTGGCCTCTGAAAGAGTGCGAAAATCCATTCTGCGTCCGATTCCTGCGCTTCTCCGTCTATGCGCGATACAGCAAAAGTCTTCGGCTAATCGCGAGTGAATTCTAACAAAGCAGCATCGAAGTCGCCGGAAAGCTGCGCGTTAACTCCGTGGCCCATCCAGTACGCTCCGCTGGCGCGCAACTGCGTGCCGGGCATGGACTTGCCATAGATCCAGTGGACCGTATAGTTGGCGTCCGGATCCAGTGCGAGCGGAAAGACTGTCGGAACCGGGTACTGCATCTGTTCCGAATGCAGCGACGTAAACAGCACAGCCGACCGCCCATCGGGCGACAAGTACTCTGTGGCGGCAAATTCGCTCTCCGCCGCCGGCGGCGCCAGCCGGTACAGTTCGCCGTGCTGCACGGTCTCGCGAATGGCTTTGTAGCTGGCGATCATTTTCTTCGCCAGCGCAAAATCGTCCGGCGTCCATTTGTTCAGGTCCGCGCCGATGCCCAGAGATCCCTGCATCGACGAAAGAAACCGGTAGGCAAGGGAAGTGGAGCGATGGTTAACCCAGTTTGGTGAATCTGTCACCCAGGCCATCATGATGCCCGGCGTATATGCATTCGTAAAGCCACTCTGGATAAAGAGCCTGTCGAACGGGTCTGTATTATCGGACGGCCATACCTCGTCGACGTAGCGCAGAATCCCAAGATCGACGCGGCCGCCGCCGCCGGAGCACGACTCAATCTCCAGCTTGGGATGGCGTTTGCGCAGCTCGGCCATGATCGAGTACAACCCATGCACGTAGTCGACGTAGAGCTTCTGCTCTTCGTCGGGCTTTACCTCAGGCCAGCCCGGCTCCGCCCAGTTGCGGTTCGCGTCCCACTTCAGGAAGGCGATATCGTTCTTGTTCAGCAGATCATCCAGAACCGAGAGGATGTAAGCGCGTACCTCAGGCCGCGCAAGGTTCAGAACAAGCTGGTTGCGGCCCTCTGTGCGCGGGCGTCCTGCAAAGTTGATAACCCAGTCCGGGTGCTTGCGGTATAGATCACTGTCTGGATTGACCATCTCCGGTTCGACCCACAGGCCGAAGTCCATGCCCAGCGAGTGCACATGGTCGATGAGCGGCTTGAGACCGTGCGGAAACTTCTGCGGATTGACGTACCAGTCGCCGAGACCCGCGTGATCATTTTTGCGCTCGCCGAACCAGCCGTCATCCATCACAAATCGTTCGACGCCGATGCTGGCAGCTTCATCGGCGAGCTTTTCCTGCCCGGCTTCATCGACGTTGAACTCTGTCGCCTCCCACGAGTTGTACAGAACCGGCCTGACGCGCGGCGACGGAGATTGTGGCACGACGTGCGCGAGTTCGTAACGGTGCAGCAGCCGCGACGCATCGCCGTATCCGCCGTCAGTAAACCCGCCGTAGAAGACAGGCGTGCTCAGGGTTTCGCCCGGCTTAAGCAAATAAGAAAAATCAAACGGATTGTATCCGCCTGTGATGCGAACCTGCTCGAGCGGGTCCTGCTCCACCATGATGCGCCATGATCCGCTCCACGCCAGCGCGCCGAACCACACTCGCCCATTTTCTTCGGTCACTTGCGGGTTCTGCGCCACGGCGAACCAGGGGCTGAACTGGTCGCCGGTCATGCCCCGCCGGCTTTCGAGCACCGTTGAGCCCGGCTGAATGGCGCGGTCTTCAACCTGAAATTCTCCGGCCCATCGCCCGGTAAGGTAGCGCAGGTTATAGGTGCGCGAAGGCGGCAGGTTCCACGAGCCCGACTCTGCCTGCACAACCGTGACTGGCTGCTGCGTGTTATTTGTAATTTCCGCTGAACGCGCCAGTATCCCTGTCTCGGGATCGATGTTGTATCGCAGTTCCACATCTATTGGTCGCGAAATATCGCGCAAGTGAATCGTCAATGTGTTGCTGGCGATGGAATGCGAGACGTAATGGAGCACAAGGTCGCGGTTGCCATCAGGAAAGGTGATCTTCAGCGATGGCTCAGTGAGCAGCCCGCCGCCCCATCCTGCAAACTCCTGCGGAGTATCGGTCATCTCGAATGCCCGCGCGAGCGGCCGCGGCCGCGGGAACTGGTCGCTCTCGCGCACAACCGGCCCCCAGTACACCGATTGCAACTCGCCGCTCGTGTTCACACCGAGAACGTAACTGACCTTGCCGCCATGCAGCCGGAAGATCATGCTGGCGGAATCAAACGCAATTGCTGCCGGTTGCGCGCACGCTGGAACCAGCGGCACAAGAATCGAAGCTATAATTCCAAGCCAAACCTCAAGACGCACCTTCCGCATCGTCATTCGTTCTCCCGTGTGCAGAGTCGATTTGCCGCCAATTCCACTTCTCAGAGCAGAATACTAAGCTTTGCTCGCTCTGGTTTGCCATTTGTGTCACGTTACCGTAATCGTTAAGGTTTATCGAAGCAGGAGTCATCCACCTCGACTCTCACACCAAGAGGGCCTACGTGACCAGTATCCGCTCCCGCACCCGCAGCCAACGAGCGTTGCCCCAGCGTTGCATTCCATCCAGAAGATCGTGGATCGCTGCACAATTGTGGCGCTTCTTCTTATCTGGCTCATCGCTGCTGCCGTATGCAGAGCGCAGCAGCAACTTGACCCCGCCATCAAGCACCGCATCGATGTCATGATGTCAAAGCTCACGCTTGAGCAGAAGATCGAGCTGCTGGGCGGTGTCAGCAACGGGTACACGCATCCTGAGCGGTCGTCCTCCAGTCCATTCGCCTTTCGGATGGGCCGGCTGGGCTGCGCTCCGGGATCCCTGCCATCGCTTATCCTGCACCATCGCGCTGGCCGCATCCTGGGATCCCGAATTGGCCCGTCAGATGGGCGCCGCGCCGAGCCGTGATGCGCGCGCCCGCGGAGTCGATGTTCTGCTTGGTCCCGGCGCCGTAAGGCGAATCTCGAAGCCCGTCGCTTGCAGGCAATCCGAAACTACTGTTGCTTCATCACGTACGCGGAGTCAACAGCGGTGTGCATCGCCGCGTCGAACGCCGGCCACGAGCACGACATGTCTTTGCCGCTACACGCCGGAATGAAAATCGGCGCCGATGCCGGCGGATTCGCTGGGCTGAGCCGCTGAGCTTGCCGCATCTGCTCGAGGGTCTGTGCGGTGTACTCCATGCGCACAAACCTTCGGCCGTCGGTGCGCGACCGCCACAATTCAAACAGCAGCGCGCCGCCCGGAGGCGTGTCGTTCACGCGTCCGTCAATAATCCAGTCGAGGCCCATCGTTCCGGCGACGGTTTCGATGTTGGTATCGTGTCCCACCAGGAGCAGGAGCCGATCGCTGGGCCGCCCCAGCGCGCCCGAAATTGCCTTGCCGGAAACGTGCTGCTCCATGCTCATGGCGATGTGTTCGAGAATGTTCGAGGCATACATCTGCGCGATGGTGTGCGTGCGCATACTGAGATCCCAACTGACCGTATCCAACTGCATGAGCGCGCGCAACGACGTGCCATCCACGCAACCCCATCCCACGTCCTTCATGCCGTCAGCGTATTCGAGCAGCAGGTTCTCAACCATCCCCGAGCCAAGAGAGATCGGCCCGTGGAGTGCGCTCGAAGCACCGTTGGCGCCGATGCTTGACGGAATGTCGAGAATGGAA
>JASIJW010000251.1:0-2919 GCA_030050035.1 Acidobacteriaceae bacterium
CCGTTGGTGAGCAATTCCTTCACGACCGCGACGTGACCTTCCTGCGAAGCCTCCAACAGTGCATCCCAGCCGTTTGCCGTCTTCGCGTTGACCTTCGCCCCCTTTGCCAGAAGCAGCTTCACGACATCGGGGCGTCCCGTCGAAGACGCCGCCATCAAGGCAGTTTCACCGTTCTTCTTCACTTCATTGACATCGGCGCCTTTAGAGAGCAATTCATTGACACGGGCAAGATTGCCGTTCATCGCCGCCGTAAAGAGGTCTTCGTCTTTTGCGCTGGCGTGATTACGTTGTGCGACGGAGTAGCCACTCAAAAGGAGCAGACTTAGGGTCAGCCACACTCCGCGACGGGCAATGCTCTTTCTCACACTTTTTCCATTCTTTGAGGATGCGACTCATCATACTGCACAGAAGTCGTGGGACCATCACCGGCTATTCGGACACAACGAAAAATACAGGGGTAAATCCCTCGCTGCATTCGGCGATCACAGACGCGACCGAGAAAAACTACTTCACCGTGATCGCCGCATCGAGCGGCGTATTCTCGCTCGAATCGCCCACGCGCACAACAAACTTGCCCGGATCGATTGCCCAGTCGTGCGCGACCTCGCTACAGTAGCTGAAGGCGCGTGCATCCAGATTCAGCGTTACGTGCTTCGTCTCACCCGGCGCCAGACGCACTTTCTCGAATCCCTTCAACTCGCGCTCCGGCCGGCTCACCTTTGCCGAAGGATCCGACACATAGAGCTGCGCGACCTCCGAGCCTTCCACGCTGCCGGTGTTGGTCACGTCGAAGCTGACCGGAACAGTCAATGCCGACGTTGAGCCCGACGTTGCCGTCTCCGGCACATGAAGGTTAGAGAAGCGGAAGGTCGTATAGCTCAGCCCAAATCCGAACGGGAAGAGCGGGCGTTTGCCGGTGGTGGTCCAGTAGCGATAACCCACCATTAGCTTGTCGCCGTACACAATGTGGCGCGTGGTGTAATCAACCGGCTGGCCGTTCTGTCCCGGCGTGTGCAGCACAGTATCGTCGGCCGCATTGCCATAATACCACTGATAGGAAGGACTATCGCTCCACGCGCGATCGAAGCTGATCGGCAGACGGCCCTCGGGATCGTGCTTACCGAAGAGAATCTGCGCGACCGCCGTGCCGCCCTCCTGTCCGGGATACCAGTCGTCCACCAGAGCCGGCACGTTATTGACCCACGGCTCAACGTTCATGCCACCCCCGCCGGTGAGCACAACAATGGTGTGCGGATTGGCGGCGGCCATGGCATCAATCAGCGCGGCCTGGCCCCAGGGCAGATTGAAGGTGCGGTCGTGGCCCTCGCCCTCGGTTACGGAGTCAAAACCCACGGCCACCACCACTACATCCGCCTTGGCCGCATACTCCTTGGCCTCTGCCGACACCAGATCCGGCTCGTACGTCACGCCCATTCCGAAATGGTTGGCATCTGCGTGCGGCACATAATCGGCCTGAATATGAATGGTCTGCCCTTGAGCAAGATCGAGCTGGAACGACTTCGGCACTGCACCTTCCGACGGCTGATCATCCGATAGGGACTTGCCATCGACTGTGAGGCTCAACTCGTCCTGGCCGGCGATCGCAGCCACCAGCAGATACTTGCCCGCTTTCTCTGCTTTGAAATCGGCAGTGTAGCGAATGCTGCGTGCCCGTCCCTGCGACGTCCACTGGCTCGGCTGCCAATCGGCCACGTTGGGCCGCGTAGCTGTCACCGGCTCGCCGCTGAAGCTTCGGTTGGCAAAAGTCTCCACCTTAACCCCGCCCTGCCAGCGCGCATGGCGGAATAGCAAGGCCGGATCGGGCAAGCCGCGGTCGTAGAGCACCACACCACTCGGCCCAAGCTCATTGCCAATCCCGGCCACGATGCTGACCGGATTGAAGGGCGTAGCCTGCGACGAGCCGCCGCCGCCGGGCACCGCCGGCCAGGCATCAGGTCCGATCACCGCGACCGTCTTCACCTTCGCTGGATCGAGCGGCAGCAGATGGCCTTCGTTCTTGAGCAGGGTGATGCTCTCAAGCGCGCCGCGCAGCGCAACCGCGCGATCGGCCACTGAATACGTCGCGTCGGCCGGATCGAACTGCGGCCGGCCGGTAAACCCGTAGCGCAGCTCGGTGCGCAAGAGTCGCAGCACCTTGTCATCAATCGTCGACTCTTTCACTGCTCCGCTCTGCACCGCAGGCAGCAGGTTTTGCTCATTCATGAACTTAGGGCTGGGCATCTCCAGATCCAATCCATTGTTGGCCGCGGCCACGCCGTCATAGGTCGCGTCCCAATCGGACATGAGAATGCCCTTGAATCCCCACTCGCCCTTGAGCACCTTCAGGTTCAGAAATTCATTCTGCGTGGAGTGAACGTTGTTCACCAGGTTGTAGGAGTTCATCACCGCATCGGCGTGGCCCCGCGTCACCGCTGCCTCAAACGCCGGCAGGTATATCTCCCGCATCGTGCGCTCGTCCACGTCGGAGCTGGCGTTGTGGCGGTCGAACTCCTGGTTGTTGAGCGCGTAATGCTTCACCGTGGCGATCACGCCCTCCGACTGCACGCCCTCAATGTACGGCACCACCAGCTCGGAGTTGAGATACGGATCTTCCGACAGATATTCGAAGTCACGACCGGCAATCGGGGAACGCGCAATATTCACGCCAGGGCCAAGCAGGAAGTTGACGTTGCGGGCGCGGGCATCACGGCCCAGGCTTTCGCCGAGAGTGCGCGCAAAGTTGCGATCCCACGTGGCAGCCAGCGCCACGCCACCGGCGTAAGCGGTCGTCGGTCCCCAGGTGCGCACGCCCACTGAGGCGTCCGACATTTTGAACCGCGGCAGTCCAATGCATGGCATCGCATTCGTGTACATGCTGTCCACGCCGCCTATGAGCTCAATCTTTTGCTCAAGGGTAAG
>JASIJW010000252.1:0-10896 GCA_030050035.1 Acidobacteriaceae bacterium
CCGATACGGACAATGTGCGGCGCGAAAGCAGCAATGAGCAGGCATCCGAATCCAAAAAGAAAGAACGCGCGCATGACACCCGGCGCGTCCACGCCGTAGTCGGGTCTGGTTGGCATCCGATTCATCGGGTCTCTTTGGCTCTCAGTAGCTGACTTCCGGCTATTGAGATGAGCGGGAATGCTTGCCGCCCAGTGTCAATCGTATCGAAGACTTGGCGCTGTTCTCTTCGGCAAATGCCGGATCAGGAGCGCAGACTTGCCAGAATAGCCTTGCAGACTTCTATTTTTGCACTCCTGAGCGAGAGACTGTTGGGCCGTCGCAGGACCAGTGCGTGCCCGAAGTTGTCTAACATGTTGCTTAGCAGGAAAGTCCGCACTTCGAGTTTCACACTTCCGCCAAGACCCTTCGTATATGGCGCCAGCGCCACGCGAAACGTTTCATGAAGTCTCATGGAAAAGTCCTGCGTTCCATCGGCTCGGTGCGGGACTTCGGAATCCAGCAGAATTGCCAATTCCGGGTCAGACGCATGCACCTCGATCATCCCGTCGATTAAAGACGCGACCAGATGGTCGAGCGGCTGGCCGGCGCTCTCCGTGATCTTTCGCTGAATCACGATGTCAACTGCGCCGATGTGTCGCTCATGGAGTGCAATGAAAATAGCGCGCTTATTGGGAAAGTACTGATAAACAGAGCCGATGCTGACGCCTGCGGTCTCGGCAATCCGATTTGTTGTGATTGCCGAGATGCCCCCGCGCTTGAGAAGCATCACCACCGCGTCCAGCATCGCCTCAACCGTTGCCAGCGCGCGTTCCTGGGCAGGTATTCGACGCCGAACTGGGCTCCTGATTGCCCTGCGCATCATAGCTAGTTTATCTGCAAATGTGAGCTTTCGTTTAATTGGCTCGGCCCCGCCGAGGAAATGAAGGCCATTTTGCACATCTAGGGATGCGAGTAGACAAACCATCGTCCACCCTTAACCTTTTCTCATATCGAGAAAACGCGACGATTAACGCGCGGCTCTCAGAACCGAGGAAAAATGAACTATCTAATCACCGGAGCCACAGGCGATGTGGGGTCACGTGTTGTCCGGCGGCTGCTCGAGCGCAACATCTGCCCGCGAGTGTTGGCCCGCAATAGAGAGAAAGCGCGTGCCATGTTGGGAGAAGACGTAGAGATTTGTTTGGGCGATCTGGCGGAACTGGCTTCGATGCAGGAGGTATTCAGGGATGTGGACACGGCCTTTCTTGTAAACGTTGGGCCCGAGATTCCGCAGCGCGATGCCGCAGCTGCAATGATTGCCAAAGACAAGGGGGTCAAGCGGATCGTCAAGTTGTCCTCTCTCGACGTCGAACATGGCCTTGCGATTGGGGCGTGGCATGAAAAAGGTGAGGCAGCCATACGGGCCTCGGGAATACCGTTCACGTTTGTGCGGCCGACGGGATTCATGACGAATTTGCTAGCCTGGGCGCAGGCCATCAAAACGGAAAGAATTGTGCGATCCGCAACGGGAAATGGCCGCCGCCCTTTCATTCATCCCGAGGATATCGCCGCTGTCTCGGTAGCAACCCTCCTCGAAGAGAAATACACCGGACAAATCCTTTCGATCACGGGACCCGCCTCACTTTCCTTTGAAGAGGCGACACAAATCATTGCCCGCTCAATTGGAAAGCCGCTGGTGTATGAACCAATATCTGATGAGAAAGCGCGCGAGCGCTACTCCCGGGTCAGCGGTTCTCCCGAAGAGACCGAGGCGCACGTCGCACTCTGGCGTGCGATTCGGGAAGGGCGGCTTGCCGCCATGACCGACGAAGTTGAGAAGGTCCTGGGTCGGAAGCCGATCTCTCTTGAACAATGGGCTTCAGAGAATGCCCACCGCTTTCTCGTGTAAATGCTCCTGCGCATCTTAACCAGTTGTTGAGGCGGCGTCGCCACCGTTCTTCGGAGCAGCGCTCCCTCGCAGGCTCGAACCAGGAGGAACTGGTGGGATGCAGGAGTGGCTCAAGGCCTTCCATGGCGGGAATCCGGTTTTTCCGGCCGTCGAAATAGCAGTCAAGACGGCGCTCGCACTGGCGGTTGGACTGCTCGTCGGATTTGAACGCGAATGGTCCAATAAGGATATCGGCGTTCGCACCTTTGCGATGGCAGCGCTACTGGGGCTGCTGGGCACACTGCTGGGGCCGCCCTTGCTCCTTTTAAGCGGAGTGGCGATCCTGGTGCTGATCGTCTTTGCCAATCTGCGCGGGCTGCAAACAGCCCACAAACTGGAAGCTACGACCTCCGCCGCGTTGGTGATTGTGTTTCTGCTGGGCGCCCTCGTAGGCCAGGGACATCTGTTCACTCCCGTCGCATGCGCAATCATCGTGACGATGCTTCTGGCGCTCAAGCCCCAGCTTCGCGCTTTCGCGGGAGGCCTCACGCCGCAGGAGGTGCGCAGCGCTCTTCTGCTAGGGCTCCTCGGATTTGTCATCTGGCCGATTCTGCCGGATCGCTTTGTCGATCCGTGGCAACTGTTTCAGCCGCGCGAGGACTGGATCATTGTGGTCGTGATCGCGTGTTTGGGGTTCCTGAATTATCTCCTCCTGCGCGTTTACGGTTCGAGAGGAATCTATCTCACGGCGATTTTCGGTGGCCTCGTCAACTCGACAGCAACTGCGGCGGAACTCGGCTCAACTCTGGCGGGATCAGGGCTGATCGGTCTGATCGTGCCGGTGATTCTCCTGACGTCCGTTTCCATGTTTCTGCGCAACATCGTCATTTTGGCGATCTTCGCCCATAGCGGACTCCAGACGGCGGTCCTTCCTCTCCTGGCCATGAGTGTGGTGGCTGCGTACTGGGTCTATCGGGATCGTCATCGCGTGTCGGATTTCGACCGAGATGTGACCCTCGATGTCGGCTCTCCGGTTTCGGTCATGAAAGTTGCGAGATTCGCGCTTTTGTTTCTCGGGTTGCAAGTGGTGGCAATTCTCGGACAACGTTGGATGGGAAATGCGGGATTCCAGATTGCAAGCCTATTGGGCGGATTGTTCAGTAGTGCGAGTACAACTGCGGCAGCAGCCAACTTGGCGATGCACGGAAAAGTCACCTCGTCTCAAGCCGGCATTGCGGTGGTCCTTACGTCGATCGCGAGCACACTTGTAAATTTGCCGATTGTGCTTCGACAGCCGAGGGCGAAGACGATTTTACGCGAGCTCATCTTCGCATCGATTGTTCAGGTTGCGGCTGGGATCGCGGTATTGTTGATTCAACGGCTTTTTTAGCCGATGCTCCCACTTCAGCAACCGGTCCCTGGGGCACTCGTCATCGGAGAACGCACATGGCTCAACCTGATGGTGGGATTGGCAACGTGACACCGAATGCGGCGCTTCTGCAGATGGCGATGTCCTATGCGCGTAGCCGTATGCTCTGCGCCGCCGCGCGCCTGGGCGTTGCCGATGCGCTCGGAGATGAAATACGCAGCGTCGATCGTCTCGCCGAAACTTGTCGGGCGGATGCCGATGCTTTGTATCGCCTGTTGCGCGCCCTGGCCAGCATAGGTGTAACCGAGGAGACAGCGCCAAGGCATTTTCGGCTGACACCACTTGGAAAGCCCCTGCGGAGAGACGTTGTGCACTCGGCATGGCCAGTCGTCGTCTTCTGGTCGGATTTACTTGCCGACGAATGGTCTCTGCTTACCGATTGCATCCGAACCGGGAAGCCGGCCTCACAGGTTCGCGATCCAAATGTGGTTTCTCCGTGGTCCCGCGATCCTGAAGCCAGCGCGATCTTTCGCGCCGTGATGGGCACGGCTCCCGCGGAAGATTATGCCCCCATAGGGCGTGCGTGGGACTTTTCGCACGCGAATGTCGTCGCCGATCTTGGCGGTGGTGGTGGATCGCTCATTCTGGCAGTGCTGGAACTCTATCCCCATCTTCGCGGTATGCTCGTCGATCTCGAGGCCAGTGTGGAGGCGGCGCAGGCGCGCTTCGCAGGCGAGCAAGCCTCCTCGCGGTGCAAGCTGCTCGCTGCCGACTTGACGAAGTCTGTTCCAGCTGGCGCCGATGTGTACATGATCAAACATGTTCTGCATGGCCGTCGGGACGCGGATGCGATCACAATCCTCAAAAATTGCCGCGCCGTGATTCCGGAGAACGGCATTCTGTTGATCATCGAATTCATCTTGCCCGCGCTGGTCTCTGCGGTAGACCCGCACCTCGAAGGCCACCTGATGAGTGATCTCAACATGCTCGCTGTCACCGGCGGCAGAGAACGGAGTGAGCCTGAATGGAGAGCACTTCTCGAAGCCGCAGGTTTTCGAATGACCGGAGTCTACCCGGTTGGGAGCGATGTGGGAATCGTGGAGGCAAAGCCGGCGCGCACATGATCCTGTTCGGCGCGGCCCCCTCTATGCGAAAGTCCGGTTGCTCGGGATGTCCTGGCTCAAGGTCCCTTCACTGCTCAAACCAACGAAATCGATAACAAGAGCCACATTGAGATCCCGAGTCTTCTACGGCTTTGCGTAGACTTGGCGAGCAGACAGCCGGGGCTTACGGTATGGTGACCACCACCCGGGGATTTCCCGGAGCGTCCCAGACTTCTTCAATGGCCGCAAGCGGAGCGGCCATGGTCGCGATCTGGAGTTTGGCTGGCCTAGTCGCCTCAAAAACCTTTGTGATTCCTTCAAGCAGTTTCGGGAAAGGAACGCTCTTGGCTCCGCTGCCCATCAACTGAATGGCGGAGGACCGCAGCGCGGCACTCGGGATGAGCACGTTGTCCTCGCGACTGGCCATTCCAACATGAATGAAACGAACAGGCCTCGCATCCTCCACTGACTTTGCGAGGGCCACGATGATCGTTTTGGCGCTTTCGCCCCACAGGTAGTCCACGACAACGTCGATACCGCGAGCGAACTCCGACATCAGCGCACTTTCGTAGTGTTCCCGCCCAGCTAGATTGCCTGAAGCCAACTGAAACGGGATCACAGCGTCCGCGCCCAGCGTCAGCAACTTCTGCAACTCGCCTTCATTGCGGCCCGTCCCGATGATTTTGCCCGCACCAAGATATTTCGCCAGTTGCACGGCCAGCTTGCCCGCCGAACCAGTCGCGCCGTTCACGAGCACTGTCTCTCCCGGTTGCAATCTGGCACGCTCGACTAAAGCGGCCCATGCCGACATGCCGGGGTTGGCGATCGCGGCTGCGGTGGCATCGTCCAGGCTATCTGGAACGGAAATGCAGAACTGCGACCGAACCAGAGACTTCTCCGCAAGCGCTCCATAGGGCGCCTCCGGCAGGGCGAAGTACACGCGTCGGCCATCCGCAGTGCGCCCCATGCCATCCGCGCCTGCGACCGACGGGAATATCCCCTCAGAAATGTAATGCGATCCCGATGAACGGGATTTGCTGAACTGGCTCAGCGCCGATGCGCTGACTGAGATCAGTTCCATTCCGTCGCACGCCTCCGGTTCATTGAAATCTCCGTAGACTGGCGGTCTGCCTGCCGCGGTAATGATGGCTGCCTTCATACTGTCCCCTCTTTTGCTCATCAGATCGAATTGAACACCGTTCAACTTAATTGAACAATGTTAGACTTTCAGATGTCAACGCTGCTAATCTGGATTCATGAAAGTGAACCGCGAAATGATCGCCCGGGCCGGGCTCAAGCTCTTGAATGAAGTGGGCTTGGAGAAGTTGACGCTTCGACTCCTTGGAAGCGAGCTTAAAGTCCAGGCCGCTACCATCTACTGGCATTTCAAGAGCAAGGAGGAACTGATCGATGAAATGGCTACCATTGTCCTCGCGGAAGGCGCATATCAGCTCGTACCGGCCAAGAACTCGTCAGAGTGGACGGTTTGGGCGAGATCGTTTGGGATGGGGATCCGCAAAGCCTTATTGGCTTACCGCGACGGAGCCAGAATGGTCTCAGGAACGCGGCTGACCAACACCGAATATATGAAGACAGCGGAGCGGATAGGAGCGAAGCTTGTCGAGAGCGGATTTACGGTTCGACAGACGGCCGTTCTGCTGAGCACAATCTACAATTACACCCTCAGTTTTGTGATGGAAGAACAGGCGGTCTTTCCGCGATCCGGCGAGCGGTCGCCGCATTACGACATCGCCGAGCGAAACGCCAAGCTCGATCTGCGCGAATTTCCCATTCTGCGCCGAAGCGGCGCCATTCTGTTCGATCGCTTCGATCAACGCTACAAGGAAGGACTCGATCTGATCGTGCGTGGCGCGGCGACACCAAAGTAGCTCCCTTGAGCCAATGTGCGAGGATCCATCGAAGATTGGTCAAGACGGGGCACCCACCTGACCATCAAGTGTCTGGTGTCAGAAGTCCAGACGCGGCGCGAAATGTATCTCGCGCGGCGTCCCCGAGTCGCGCAGGATCTCCAGCGCACGCCGCTTCTCTCTGGTTGACAGGTGATTCGGGCACTATTTATTGGGAAGCGTTTCCGGCGCCGCACATCGCCAGTTTGTAAAGGACCGGCAATGCGTCATCGATGGGGTGGTGCTGCGGCCTCCCAGAAGCGTCTAGCTTGTTCCACCTCATGAGGTTCACCAAGATGGACATCTGTCGCCTGCCATCGGCTCGGGCCATGGACATCGCTCCGGCGCCCCAGACCGTGCCATCGTGACCCCAGAACGTGCCATGGCCAGGAACCTCCATCCTGTGCAGGCCGAGGCCGTAGTCGATCCGCTTGCCCTCAAAAGAGATGACTGGAACTGTGCGCTGCATTTGCTCGATCGACGCTCCGTTGACGATCTGGCCTGCTAGCAGCAAACCATAGAACCGGTTGAGATCTGCGACGGTCGATATCAGTGACGCCGCCGGGCCCACCCAGGACATGTCGTAAACGCTGTAGTCGCGCGGCGGGTCGATCATTCCGAACCACGCCTCGTACATCCGCGAGTGCGGCCCGCTGATATGCGGCCCGACGGGAAGCTCCGTATCCTGAAGTCCAGCGCGCTCGATGACATTCCGGGTAATGCACTCTTCGGCTGTGGCGCCGGTTATGAGTTCCAGGAGCTGGCAGAGGATTTGATAGTTGGTGTTGGAATACACCCCAGGAGTGCCACCCGGCGCACCGACAGCGGGCGCCGTGACCCCAATCTCGATCAGCTCGATCGGGTGAAAGCGCTTGAACCGGTTGTCGTCGAGACTCTCGGGTGTAGTCTCGGCGAGCGAAGGGAACGCCTTGAAAGACGGGTACACATACGGAAGGTATTCAGCCAACCCGCTGGTGTGGTTGATCAGCATTCGGACGGTGATTTTGTTGCCACGTTCTCCGGGCACCAACCGCGGCAGGTAGTGGCCGATGGGCGTGTCGAGCGCGATCTGACCGCTTTCAACCTGCTGCAGGATCGCGGCAGCCGTGAACGTCTTGGAGATGCTGCCGACACGGTGACGCATTTCGGGGGTCATTGGGCAACCGGTGCTGACATCGGCAACACCGACGGCGCTCCGCCACTCCTGGTCGCCATTCCGCACCTCGGTGATCACTCCCGGAATCCCCGCGTGATGGACTTTGTCCATGGCGGCTGCCAGCTTCTCTGGATCAAGTGAGTTCGCGACCACGGTTTTGTCGCAGCCAGTTTGTTCTTGCCGAACTTGGCAAGGTCCGACCCGTCGGGGGTCGATAGAGTCTGTAAAGCTCATCCTGCTCTTCTCCTATCCGCAGCGCGATTTCGGCTGCACGCCCCCGAGCATCGCGCAGGTGTTGTTCATTTCTGCATGTATGGTTTGGTTCCGGTAACCAGGGTGGTTGTCGGGAATGCGGGTCCCCACCAGAAGCGCCAGCCGAGTCGGCGTCTTCTCACATCGACAAACCCTAGATGTTCAAACACTTGCGCATACATCCGGGTATAGGCTGGATCGGCAATAGCCACGCGACCGCCCGGCTTGAGCACGCGTGCAATCTCGGCGACCGCCTGCTTTCGGCCCGCGCGGCCGAAGACGTTGTGAATCGCCAGGCTCGAAACCACCAGGTCGAAGGAGGCATTTGGAAACGGCATCGCTCGCGCGTCGCCGGTCATGAGATCACAATGCTCGCGCACGCCCTCTGCCGCCAGGTTGCGCTCGGTAGCTTCGAGGCAGTTGCCGGATTGATCGCGCTTGCTCCAGATGTCAACTCCGACCGCTCTTCCTTTTAGTACGTGCTTGGCGACCATTGTCAGGACCGCACCCCGCCCGCAGCCGGCGTCGAGCACATGCTCATCTCCCCGTAGTCGCAAAGCGTCAAGGATCTCGGACCAAACAGCGAACTTGCCGCGACGGGTCGTGTGTAGATAGAAGCCAATCATGGCAAGCAGGTACGCTGCCACGAGCGCCGCCACAGTTGCGATGACGGCGTGTCCGGCGCGTTCGAGTGCCGCCGAAGAAGCCAATGCCGCGACAACCATGCCCATCGCTACAAGTCCAATCATGTTGCCGTCAAAGCCGTAGTCACCTCGGCGTGAACGCTTCGTCTTAGCGCCACGTTCCGCGCCACCGTGGCCGGCATATTCTGCGATTGCCATCCAGCTATCCTCCTATCCGAAGCGCCGCTGTGCGCGGCGTGAGTGTCACTTGCCGAAGCTCCGTTCATTGCCGCCAGCATATGCGGTGCAATGATGTCCAGGCTTGAATAAACTGGCTACGATGTCATTGGCGTCGTTCCAGGTCTATGTTTGGCCTCAGTGTCTGCTGATGCTGGGGCCGGTCTTCGTGACGGCTCAGCACAGGCACCACGCCGCGCAAATCGCCTTCGGACTGGACGGGCCGGTCATCTTTGAAAGTCCGCAGACCGGCCTGCACCGCGCCGACATGCTTCTGATCCCGCCGAATACCCCGCATGCACATCCGGCGTTTGGCGAATCGGCGTTTCTGTATCTCGAACCCGAAAGCACCGCGTGGGCACACTTTCCCGGCCGCGAAAAGAGCGCTCTTTCGTCTTTGCCTTTCAACCCGCGACTGCGCACCATTGCTCGCCGCGCCGCATCCGGCGACGCAGTCGCGGCTCAGTCGTTGGTGGATGGTTTGATTGGAAAGCCCACGAGCAGTGGCTTGTCCGATGATGCGCTGGTCTCACAAGCCATCGCGCTCATCCGCCGGAGTCTGGACCGGTCGATTACGTTGGCAGACCTGGCGAAGGCCGTGCACCGATCTCCCAGTCGGCTCGCACACCGCTTCCGCGTAGCGACTGGCGTTCCGTTGCGACGCTACGTTTTATGGCGCCGCCTGCGTACGGCGGGAGAGGCAGCGATGAGAGTCGACCTTGACAGAAGCGGCTCACCTGGCGGGTTTCGCGGACTCAGCGCATCTGACTCGCACCTTCCGCGCCATGTTCGGCATTGCACCGTCCTTGATATTCAAACGTGGTCAGGTCAATGTCAAGTTCTTCGAAACCGGCGCAAGCGCCTGAGCCAACGGACTCTCATGTTTCATCGGGCTTGCGCACTTTTTTCGACACTACGGTGCTACGATTCGCCTATGCGGTTTATTGAGGATGACAAGCTGCCCACCGATGTGGTCCGTAAGGAATACTCAGAATCGCGCCACGCGCTCTGTTGCCTGAACTGCGGCTTGGAGTCTGAATTCACACCTCAGTTGCCGAAATCCATTGGCAAACCGCTCTATGTTCTGATGGTGCACGATTGCCTTAGCGTCGAGGCGGCAGATTGATGTCCTAGATCAGTGGCGTTAGCTTGTTTGCTTTGGGGATTCAACGGTGTGTTTGGGGGTTGAACCACTTGGGCGATCGCGATCGCGCCGGATTCAGGCGGCTTGTCACTCCGGTTCCGGAGCTCGGGTGATGTGCGATTTGACCGGCGACACCGGGTGGCGCCGGGAGTGGAGTGGGCGCTAGACTCGTGAATGATGCCGCACCGCTGCTGGAATGAGAGTTATGCCTCGGGGGAGCTTCCCTGGGATACCGGGGAACCGGAACCGCTGCTGGTCGAGTTTGTCACATCGGGCCGGGTTCAGCCGGCGCGGGCGCTGGAGATTGGCGCGGGCACGGGGACGAATTCCATTTGGCTCGCAGAGAGCGGCTTCGATGTCTTGGGCATCGACGTAGCCCCCCGCGCCGTGGAACGCGCCACGGCTAAGTTGAATGGCCGCGCTTTGCCTTGCCGCTTCGCCACCCTGGACTTTCTGGCAGGTACCCCGGAAGGCGGTCCTTTCGGTTTTGTCTTCGACCGCGGATGCTTTCACGTTTTCGATGAACCCGAAGAGCGCGGCCGTTTCGCCGCTCAGGTCGCGGCGGCGCTCGCGCCCGGAGGGATGTGGCTGAGCGTGATTGGCTCGACCGAAGGCCCGCCGCGGGAGATGGGTCCGCCGCGCCGATCGTCCCGCGAGGTAACGCTCGCCATCGAACCGGAGCTTGAAATCGTCGAGCTGCGCTCGGCCGAGTTCCGCGGGCATGGTGCACCGGCATGGTTCTGTCTCGCGCGTCAGCGCAGGATACCAGCGCAACAGTCCACGCGGCACGAATGATGCAATGGCGAGTCGCCAGTGGTAGCCGGGGAATCGCGCAGATGATGTTTGGCACGGGCGACAAAGCGGACTTCGAGCGGATGCTCAACGCCATGCTCTTGCGCGCAAAAACCGAGGCATCGCGCATTTCTGCCCAAGTCGAGGCACAGGCTGCCAGCCATGGATCGGTTCTGTCGTCAGGCACGCCCATCAGGATGGAGGAGTTGCTCACGCCCATTCACGAAAATGCGCTCGCCAATGCAATGCGCCTGATCGTGCAATTCTCTGAGAACACGGAGATTCCGATTGCTGAACTCAGCAAAGTCGCCATGCCGCGGCTTTGTGCGTTCACGGCCGAAATTACGGAGCGAATGGCGAACGCGGCAAACCGGATAAGCCTCGGGCAGATGTCCTTGCAGGCGCGCAAACGATTCGATCAACGCGTGGAAGATGCACTCAAAGAT
>JASIJW010000253.1:0-3329 GCA_030050035.1 Acidobacteriaceae bacterium
CCCGAATGTGAGCGCAGGCGACGGGTTGATGTCAGCGCTTTCGCCCCTGTATCCGCGCGGGCCCGTAGACTTGAGCGCATGGCTGCGACCGCTGGCCACCGGTCCCGGCGCGGAGTATTTGAGCCCCGCAGAGGGCTGGGTGATCATTCACACGCCGGGGCACACACCGGGCCATGTCTCCCTGTTCCGCTCCGCCGATATGGCGCTGCTGGTGGGCGACGCCTTCTGCACTACCCGGCCGGAGTCGTTCTTTGACGCTGCCGTTGCGCAGGCAGCGGAGCTGCACGGTCCGCCGGCCTACTTTACCGTCGACCCACAGCAGGCGGCCAGGTCAATCCGGGTGCTTGCCAACCTGCACCCGCGGACAATTGCGCCCGGCCATGGGAGACCGCTCCGTGGCGCAGAGCTCAGGGAAAAGCTGCCGCTGTTCGCTGCCGAATATGCCGGCGAGGTCGCTCCGGTCGACACTGCAGAGTTTGGCCCCGGCCGGGCGGATGCGTAGGCGCCAGGCGGTCACCAGGACTCCGGGGCGCCCTGGGGTCTTTGGGTGTAAATTCCTGCACTCGGAAAGGAATTCTAGTTTATTTATTTTCAGCAGGCTGGACGCTATCCTCAAAAATCGGAAACTTGACAGAGATTTTTGGCAGAGCAACCCTCAGAAACTTCTCGCTTAGCTGGCAAGCGCCTTACCGAGCGTGACGTACGGCCTGCGGGCGATCGTCTCCGCGAACTACATTCGTGTCCTTCACGCTCGAGGCTGGGCGATCTGCCTCGCGCGGCTCCATCGGGCGCTGTCGGTTGACGCTTCGGCAGGGTGGATCGGGAAGAGGTGGACGCTGACCGCGCGGTTTGTGGGCCCGTTCGCGCATATGATTTCCTCCCGATTGGATGCACCCCGGCAGGTTGGTGAGCGGAGCGGGTTCGACGGGCAAATCCTGCTGCAGGTCTGGTTCTTCGCCCGCGAAAAATCAGTGGATGGTTGGCTGCAGCAGGTTCTCGTGACCGTTGCCGGAAACCGAGTACTCCATCTTGCTCAGCTCCTCAGGGCTCAGGTTGGCCGTTCCGCTGCCGGGTAGAAACACCCGGAAGCAGGTGTAGTTGCCGCTCGCGCCGCGATAGGAACGGCAGGAGATGCGGCCATCGTACTTCTGGATGATGCCCTTGCTGATCCACAACCCCAGCCCCGTTCCTTTGGTCGATTTGGTGCTGAAGAACGGCTGAAAGAGATGGCGCGCGTCCTCAGGCTTGATGCCGCTGCCAGTGTCGACGATCGCAATGACGATGCCGCGGCGTCCGGTAGTAAAGTCAGTGGCTTCGCGCACCGAAACGCCCAGCGTTCCTCCCTCCGGCATGGCCTGGATGGCATTGCTGATGAGGTTGAGGAAGACCTGGCGAAGCTCGACCGGAAAGCCGCGGACAAGCGAGGCCGAATAATACCGCTTGCATACGGTGATGCGGCTAATCTTGAGCGCGCGCTCCTGCAGGCCGAGCACGTCTTCGAGCAGCTCCGGCACGAGCACCGAGATGGGCTGCTTGGATTCGCGATAAAAGCTCAGCGTCTGGCGGGTGATGTGGCTCACGCGCTGCAGCTCCTGCTCGGCCATCTCCGCGCAGCGGCGCGCTTCTTCGTCGAGCGAGGGATGGTTGCGCAGCAGATAAAAAATATTGGTGATGGCAGCGAGCGGGTTATTGATCTCGTGAGCAATGATGCCGGCCACGCGGCCCATTGCGGCCAGCTTCTCAGTTTCGCGCAGCACATCTTCAGCCTTCATCTGCGCGGTAATGTCGCGGTTCACTTCGAGCACACCGTTGCCTTCTTCATTCATCGACTTACGGCACGCAATAACAACTTCAGAGCCGTCGCGGGTCTTCTGCACCAGGTTGCCCTGCCACCAGCGCTGCCTTTCGAGAGCCTTCTGAATTATTTCGCGGGGGACGGGGAAAACCGTCTGCAACAGCGTGTGGACATTACGGCCAATCACCTCGTCGCGTTTCCATCCGTAGACTTTTTCCGCGCCCTCGTTCCAGAACTGGATGGTATCGTCCAGACCGCGCACCATAATGGCTTCGGTGGCCAGATCGAGCAGCTCGGCGCGCTCGCGGTATTGCGCTTCGCGGCGGCGCAGCTCCTCGGTGCGCTCGGCCACCACGCGCTCCAGGTTCCTGTTCATCGCTTCAAGCTGGCGCGTTTTGCGGTGCAGGTCGACGAACACACTGATCTTTGCGCGCAGCACTTCGGGAATGACCGGCACGCTGATGTAATCCACCGCGCCGCTGCGGTAACCCTGGATGCGATCCGAGTCGGTTAAGTGCACACCGGAGATGAAGATAATTGCCGTCTTCTGAAAGCGCGGATGCTGGCGAATCACGTCGGCAAGCTCGAACCCATCGACATCGGGCATCGAAACGTCCATCAAAACCACGGCAACATCAGTCTTCAAAAGGATGTTCAGCGCTTCACTCGCGCTGTTGGCCTTGATGAGATTCTCGCCAAGATCACCAAGAATCACCTCGTAGCTCAACAGTTTGGCGGGCTGGTCATCCACCATGAGAATGTTGACTTTTTCGTCCGCAGTCATCGTTTGTGTCTCCTTGCGATCGACCGGAGGCCCGGCAATTTTATATCGTCTGCGAAACGACCTGCGCAGGGTGAAATTGCCCCGTCTGTATTACATCGTGCGGCCGGATATTGTCTTAACCCGTGCCCATACCTATAAGTTCTTCCAAATCGCATAAATTTACCAGGGCCACCCCCGCGCGATCCCTGAGCCTTTTTGTTTTCAGCGGTGCAGCCACATGCGCAGCGCTGAGAGAAGCTGTTCGGTGTTTACGGGTTTTGCCAGATACTCTGAAGCTCCGGCTTCCAGGCACCTCTCGCGATCTCCCTTCATGGCCTTGGCAGTAAGCGCGATGATGGGCAGCCGCCTTAAGGCCGAGTTCTGGCGGATGACCTGCATGGTCTCGTAGCCGTCCATCTCCGGCATCATGATATCCATCAGCACGATGGCCAGGTCGGGAGTCGACTCGATGATCTGAATCGCCTCGCGGCCTGTGCCTGCCGAGAGCACTTGCATGCCGCGCCGCTCGAGCACGCTCGAAACTGCGAAGATGTTGCGCACGTCGTCGTCGACTACCAGCACCTTACGGCCCACCAGAGCGTCATCGGACTGGTGCAGCCGGTCGAGCATACGCTGCTTCTCCGCCGGCAGATCGGTGATAACGCGGTGCAGGAAGAGCGCCGTTTCATCGAGCAGGCGCTCGGGCGATTCCACGTCCTTGACGACCACGCTGCGAGCCAGCGTGTGGAGCTGATTGTCTTCGTCGGGCGT
>JASIJW010000254.1:0-13147 GCA_030050035.1 Acidobacteriaceae bacterium
CGATCGCCTGCATTGCGCTACTGGGCCCGCATCTTGCGCAGGCTGGAACCGCGAATTCGCAATCTCGAAATGCAGTGTCGGCCGAGCAGGAGGCGGCACAGATGGTTTCTGCCGATGCCACCCTGGCGCAGACAGTCGATGCGAAGAAGATTCAGCGGGGTTACGAATTTCGCGCCACGCTCGAACGCACTGTTCAACTTAAAAACGGTCCCGAGCTCAAAGCCGGCACTGTGCTGATAGGTAAGGTAACAGCAGACGAGACCGGGACTGGCCAAGCCCGGCTTGCACTACGTTTTACCAGCGCCAATTTAAAGAACGGTCAGACGGTGCCGATCAAGGCCACGGTCATGGACATTGTGGGGCCGAGCAGCCCCTCGCAGCCAAGCCTCGCGGATGAAAGTTCCGCATGGAACGGGCGGACGGTCAAGACGGAAGAGATCGGCGCGATGAAGAATGTAGACATGCACAGCAGCGTGACGGCGAGAAACTCGGCCGTGTTTGTGTCAAAGAAAGCCGACGATGTGCGGTTGGAGCAGGGCACGCAGCTGGGGCTTGCGTTGGCGGAGCGCAGCAGCCCGCAGCAGAACACAAACGGCGGTGCGTAAGAATCGCGTTGCAGGGAAGCGCAGAGCACGGTTGGCGATGCGGTTTACAGAAGCCAAGCTCAAGGATGGCCAGACGGTTCCCGTGAAGGCGATGATCACGGCAGTCGAGCCGCCAGGAGACGATGTTGACGGCATAGACCAGGCGCAGATTCCGGCCCATGACATCTGGAATCAGAACACGTTTTCAAGTCGATGAGATCGGCGCTGTTGGCGGTGCGGACCTGCACAGCAGCGTCACCGGAGACAACTCGGGCGTTATCGTCTCCGACCGGAAAGATGATGTGAAGATCAAGGCCGGGTCTCAGATTGACCTTGCGATCGGCCCGCGCACGGACAGCAGCAGGTTGGAGCGGCACCGACGATGTAAAGCCCGGCTTGGAACGCGCACAATTAGCTTGGACGGCCCGCTTCGGCGGGCCATTTTTAGGGCATGAGTTCTGAGCACGCGCCGCTCCTTTAACTTGTAAACTTGTAGCCAATGCAATGGGCGGAAAAAATGGGCCGCGCCGCCAGCGCAATTCTGCTGGCCGGCACAGCGGCGACAGCGGCTATGCTTGCCGGTTGCGGGATGCCGGCGGCGCCGCAGCCGCCTTCGCTCAAGCTGCCCAATCCAGTCGACGATCTGGCGGCAGTTCGCACGGGCGATGAAGTGACACTCACCTGGACCATGCCGCGCCGGGACACCGACAAAGTGGCGCTGAAGGGCCAGATTGCAGCGCTCATCTGCCGCCGCGAGAGCTTAGCTACGCAGTGTGCGACGGCTGCTACGCTCGATCTGCTTCCTGCCGCCGAGGGAAGATTCTCTGAAACGCTGCCACACGTGCTTTCCTCCGGAGCGCCGCGGGAACTCGAGTATCACGTTGAACTCTTCAACCGGCGCGGCCGCTCCGCCGGGCTTTCGAATGCAGCCACTGTGCTTGCCGGAGAAGCGCCCGCGCCCATCGACGGACTTGATGTCGAGATTCGCAAAGACGGCGTGGTCCTGAGTTGGACGCCCGGACCACCACAGCCGTTCCCCACGCAGGTACGGCTCAAGCGTACGCTGCTTACACCGGCAGCCAAGCCGCAAACACAGGGCCCGTTGCCTGCGCCCTCCGAGCCGACGGAAGTAAATTTGCTGGTACCAGAAAGCGGCGTCCACGGTCGCGCACTCGACAACTCAGTTCGCTTTGGCGAAACCTATGCATATCGCGCGCAGCGCATCACCCGCGCGAGCGTTAACGGCAAGACGCTGGAGCTGGATGGCCCGCTCTCGGCGCCTGTGCGCATTGACGCCGAAAATATTTTTCCGCCGGGTGTGCCAACAGGCCTGGCTGCCGTGGTTACACCCGCTGCAAACGGCGTTGGCCCGGCAATCGATCTGAGCTGGCAGCCCGGCACCGAGGCCGACATAGCTGGATACGCCGTATACCGTCGCGAAGGCGGCGGACCATGGCAGCGAATCTCGCCCATCCAGCCGGTTGTGGGCCCAGGCTTCCATGATCCCAACGTGCAGCCCGGGCGTACCTACGACTATGCAGTTTCAGCCATCGGGCAGAACGGCCGCGAAAGCGCGCGCTCCGAGCCGGCAGAGGAGACTGTCCCGGAACCGTAGAAATTCTGCGAGCAGGGAGGGTGCATGAAGTATTGCCGGTTTGTCCTCGATGGACTGACATATTACGGCAGGGTTGAAGACCGGGATAATCAGCCGTGGATCGTGGATTTAACTAAAGCGCCTGAGGAAGATCTCGCCTTCCGGATCGAGCACACGCGATCGAACGGTAGCTCGGGCGGGAGCTCGGATTCGCTCAGTTTCGGCTTTGAGCCGATGCCACTTGGCGCGGCCGAGCTGCTGCCGCCGGTTACGCCGTCAAAGATCGTATGCGTGGGACGCAACTACCGCGAGCACGCTCGCGAGCTGGGCAACGAAGTTCCGGCTGAACCATTGCTGTTCTTTAAGCCGCCTTCGTCGCTGCTTGCGCCGGCAGGAGTGGTGATGCTGCCGCGGATTGCCGAGCGCGTGGACTACGAAGGCGAATTGGCGCTGGTGGTGGGCAAACGCGCGCGCAAGCTCGCGGCCGATGCCGACTGGCGTGCTGTGATCCGCGGCTGCACGATTGCGAACGATATCTCTGCGCGCGACCTGCAGAAGAAGGACGGCCAATGGGCGCGTGCAAAAGGCTGTGACACCTTTTGCCCTGTGGGTCCGTTCGTTTCTGACGAGCTCGATCTCGACCGCGGCGTCACGCTCCAAACGCGCGTGAACGGCGAGCTTCGCCAGCAGGGATCGACGATTGATTTCATCTTTTCGATTCCGCAGTTGCTCAGCGCAATCACCGCGGCCTTCACCCTGGAGCCAGGCGACCTGATCCTCACCGGTACTCCCTCTGGCGTGGGGCCGCTCCGGGCAGGCGACCGCGTGGAGGTGAGCATTGAAGGGTTGGGAGTCCTGACCAACTGCGTGGCGCCGGATGAAAGCTGAAGTCATGTGTTTCCCCGCGCTGGTGGAAAAATATGTGGATAGGTGTGGCGTGGCAACGGCTGCTCGTGAAAGGCCAACTGCTTTCTAATGCAACCGGCATTTTCCCGCCGCATCTCATCAAGAAGTACACTAGCGATGAGAGCAACGGGCAAGCTGGACTTCCCTGCCGACGCAAAACCTGCAAAGCCGAGCCCGCCGCCACACGCAATGCCCCGAGGAGGAATCATGCCGCAGAACCTGTTGGAACAATTGCGCAGTTATACCACGGTCGTGGCCGACACCGGCGACATCGAGGCGATGGAACAATTCCGCCCGCAGGATGCCACGACGAATCCTTCACTGATAACCGCGGCGGCGCAGATGCCGCAGTACCAGCCGATTGTCGACGGCGTGCTGAAGGATGCGCACCGCGACCTGGGCGACGGCGCGAGCGATAAGGACGTCGCCAACCTGGCCTTCAAACGGCTGGCTGTGGCCTTCGGCAAAAAGATCCTAGCCATCATTCCCGGCCGCGTGTCTACCGAAGTAGACGCCCGGCTTTCTTACGACACGCAGGCGACGATTAAGCAAGGGCGGGAGATCATCGAAATGTACCGCAAGGAAGGTATTGGCCGTGAGCGCGTGCTGATCAAAGTTGCCTCCACGTGGGAGGGCGTTCGCGCTGTTGAGGTGCTGGAGAAAGAGGGCATTCACTGCAACATGACGCTGCTCTTTGGCATGCACCAGGCGGTTGCCGCAGCAGAGGCTGACGCTACGCTGATTTCGCCCTTCGTCGGGCGCATTCTCGACTGGTACAAGAAAGACACGGGCAAGGATTACCAAGGCGCCGACGATCCCGGCGTGCAGTCGGTTACGCGGATTTACAACTACTTCAAGCATTTTGGTTACAAGACAGTGGTGATGGGCGCAAGCTTCCGCAATATCGGCGAGATCAAGGAGCTGGCCGGCTGCGATCTGCTCACCATCTCGCCGCATCTGCTGGGCGAGCTTGAAAGCGTCCAGGGGGAGCTGCCGCGCAAGCTCGATCCCGAGCATGCCAAAGCCATGAAGATCGAAAAGATCAATATGGACAAGACGACGTTCGACGCAATGCACGCCAAGGATCGCATGGCCAACGACAAGCTGAAGGAAGGCATCGAAGGCTTCTCTGCGGCTCTGGTGAATCTGGAGCAGCTTCTGGCCAAGCGGCTGGCGGAGCTTGAATCGCGCGCGCCGGCGTCGGTATAACTCCAGAGCTTGATCGGGGAACCAAGGGCAATCCGCTAGCGGGTTGCCCTTTTGATGTGCGATATTTTGCACTCAAAATGCGACAGTGCTAACTAATTTCGCCGCTCCTCTTGCACTGCGAAACAATTTCGATAATCTCAGTGTTACAGCAAATAGATGGGCCGACTGGCAGCTTCCCGGCGTGGATCTTTACAGGGAACAGCCGAGCCTGGCCGGCTGCTCGCGCTCAGCCGCTGCGGCATCTCAGGATTGCATGCGTCTGATCGCAGAGCGTTCGGGACGCAAGCGCTCCTGGGTTCCGCTTCCGGGAGGTGTGCGATGGCTGAGCAGCTTCATCCACTGGAACGTTTCTTCCAGCAGGCCGTTCGAAACAGCTACGAAGGCAAACTCGGCCTCAATGATCCTGACATGACGGGGTATGTGGCGCATCTGCTCTGCGAGTTCTCCGACATCGAGAACCTTTACTGCGTGCGAGATGAGGCCGGCCGTCCGTTGAAGGAACTGTCAGAGATGATCAGCGCTTCCGATCCGGTGAATGGCCCCGCGTCTTCGTTCGACGCCGAGCGTGCGCTGCGCAAGCACATCGGCGACTATGCCCTGTTTGTCGCGGGCATGTACCCTGAGGCTACCGGTTCCAGCCGGCGGCTGCGCTACCACTATCCGAGCCTCGCGGAACTGATCCGCGCCGGCAAGGAAAGCTACTTCATCGTCAGCCAGTTCAACTTATTCGAGTACAAGCAGGAAGCGCCTCTGTTCGCGCGGCTCTCGGACCGCTTCGAGCACTGCATCCTTGGCCTTACGCTCGTGCGCGAAGAGCTGCAGGGACGCAAGCTGCTCGCGCTTCCGCCGGAGTTGAAGAACTGACTGCGCGATTACCGATCCGTACTCGCCAAGCTGGATCCTACTCGCCAAGCTGCACAACGAAGCCACCCATGATGGCTCGCGGCGGCATGGCCACACCGCTGATTTCCTGGTAACCCGTGTTGCTCAGGTTGGTCAGGCGCAGGTATGGACGCAGCCGGCCGGCGTCATGCGTTACCGTTGTGTTCCAGACGGGGTACACGGTTTGTTGGTAGCGCTGAGCGATCTGTACAAAATTGGCAACCGTAAACGAATGGCCCAGCGCCGCAGTCCACGACGCCTGTAGATTGTTCACCGGGTAGTTGAAGACGTATACCGATTGCAGGCCGTGCAGCGCGCTCTGCGCGCCATGCACCATCGTCCAGGAGGCGCGCACCGTCTGGCTGCGCGTTGGCATCCACTGGAGCGTTGATTCCGCGCCGGCAAAGTGCAGCCCGTTCAAGTTCGCTGCCGCCCAGGGCTGCGTCGAAACAGCCCGCACGTAGTCGATGGTGTCGTGCTGCTGCGAATAGAAGCCACCGAACGAGAGCGTTAGCTTGCTCGATGCATTCCAGTCCGCGCCGGCATTTCCGCTCCAGGCCGACTCCGGCTTCAGGTTAGGATTGCCCACGGTTGTCGGGTCGGAGTAATAGAGATCCGTGTAGGTAGGAATCCGAAAGCCGTAGCCGCCATTGGCGCGAAGCTTCCAGCGCTCGCCCAGGCGAAGGCTGCCGGCCATTTGCGGCGAGAAGACCGCCAGCGGGCCGCCCGAGAAAATCTCCTCGCGCGCGCCCACTGAGAAGGTCCAGCGGCCGCTCTCCGGGTGCAGGTCGAGATCGATGTACCCCGCGCCGCGGTTGCGCGCATGGATGCCGAGATTGTTTGAGCGAATTGAATCGCCGTCCGATTCGAGCCCCATGAGCAGCGCAGACGTTTTTTCAACCGTCACATTGTGCCGCAATGTCGCCTGCCACGATCCATCGATATGGTTGTTCTCGTAGATCGCCGGATCGTCGCGGAAGAGAACGAACTCATCCGTATGCCGGCGAAAGGCGAAGGCGGCGACGGTTTGCGGGCCCAGTTCCTGCCGGATGCCCGCGAAGAAGCCCTTGGTGCGCTCCCAGGAGGGGTAATCGCCGTAGAACTGGTTGGCGCCGAACGAACGGTCGCTTCCCGCGAGCAGGATGTCCGTCACGCCAAGGCGGGTGCCGTGCCACATTTCTGTGGAGGCGTCCTCATTGCGGTAATCGCGGTCTTCCATGAAGCCCGTGGAGAAATTGCGGTCGGCGGTCACGCGCCCGCTCCACTTGCCATGCTCGGCGCCGGCGAGCAGCGATTCTTCGTTGGCCTCAAAGCTGCCCTCGCCCAAGCGCAGCCGCACAGTGTCGCGGTCCGGAGCGGCGGTCAAAAAATCCACCACCCCGCTCAGCGCGTCGACTCCGTGCAATGTCGAGCCCGCACCTTCCAGCACCTCGATCGAATCCATCGCCTCCATCGGCACAGGCAGATCAAGATTATGGTGCGCAGTCTGCGCGTCATTGATGCGGAAGCCGTTGAGCAGCACCAGCGTCTGCTCAAAGCTGCCGCCCTGGAGCACGATATCGGCCTGGCCGCCGCCGGCGCCGCGCTCCTGGAGAAACACCGCCGAGTCCTGGCGCAAGATGTCCTGCGGCGACTCGGCCGCCAGCGCCATTGGTTTTATGGGGAGCACCGTAACCGGTCGCGGCGACTCACCCAGCGGCACCGGCGTGGCGGAGCCGAGTACGATCATGGTTTCCGAATCGGCTTGAACCGGTGATTGAGCGGGAGCGGCCGCGTTCTGAGCAAAGACGGGTAAAGAAGCCGCAAAAACGGCAACAAGAGCGACAGGGACAAGCGAGAGATTGCTGTTCATGGCCAGTTCAGATCATGTCGAACAACCGAACTCGAACGCAAGGAAAGTTTGATCTTTACCGAAATAGTTGATGCAATAAACTATTCATATGCGGATCGATGCATTTCTTCACGAAAGCCCGATGTTTGCGGTAACACGCGCGGCGCGGCGGTTCGAAACCCTCGCCGCCCGGACGTTGGCTGTGGACGGTTTGAGCTTTCTCGAAGGCCTCACGCTTGCAGCATTGTTTTTTGAGGCGCCGCGGCCCGTGAAGCCCTCGCAACTGGCCGAGACCTTCGGGACGACGCGCGGCAATGTCAGTCACTGCATCTCTTCGCTTGAGGCCAAGGGCCTGCTGCAGCGCAAGATCGATCCTGAAGATGCGCGCGTTTTCTTGTTGGCTCTGAAGCCTCAGGGCAAACGCGCCGCATTGCGCGTGATCGCCGCGTTCGACAAGCTGCAGAAGGAGTTTGAGGGCGAGATCGGGAAGACTGCGCTGGGGGAGATGCTGAAGTCGATCAGGAAGCTTGAGCTAAAAGCCGGACGGTGAAACCAAGAAATCTGAGTAAGTGTGAATCAATTTCGATTGGCAGAGGATGACCCCCATATGCCGTGGAAGCGCGAGTTTCAGCAGAGTATCAGCGAGTTGCCCAATCTCCGGAGGCAATTCTTCTCAGGCAGGATTATATGCCGAGATGAGGGCTGGTCGTTTTGGATGTCATGAAGCGCGTCCGGTCGCATTGATGGCTATCATTACGAGGAGAACGGCAGACAGCTCACCCTCGGAGGCGAAGGCACTGATGCAATGAATGTCATCGTCCCTTCAGCTTTGCATTGGGACGACGATTACGCCGCTCCTATTGATGCTGATTCGGCCAAGAGAATCCTGCGGACTATCACTGCCGCGATTCAATGGTCTGGATTCAGCGTGTCGTTTTCTTCCGAGTACACAGGCTCCAAATAACGCAATACGAAAAGCAACCGCAGATCCTTCGCTTCGGCCGCTTTGCGCCCTTGCTCAGGATGACAGCGCGTTGTTGATGCGTATCAGAGAATATACCGGCTCAAATCCTGGTCGCGCACGATTGACGCTACCATCTGCTTCACATAATTCGCGTCGATGAGAAACATCTTTTCGGGTCCGGAGGCGGTCATCCGCTCTTCGTACGGCAGCGGGCCGCTGGCCTCGTGCAAAATAGCTTCGCTCAGCGCGTGGGTTGCGTCGCCATTGGGCTGCCGGCGCGCCACGTCCGGCGCCAGGAAGCTCACATCTTCAAGCACGCGCTCCATGATGGTGTGCAGCCTGCGTGCGCCGATGTTCTCCGTTTGCTCGTTCACGCGGAAGGCGAATTCCGCCATCTCGCGCAGCGCTTCGGGCGCGAACTCGAGCTTGACGCCTTCGGTCTCGAGCAGCGCCGTGTACTGCTTGGTCAGCGAGGACTTCGGCTCTGTGAGGATGCGCAGAAAATCGTCTACCGTGAGCGACTGCAATTCAACCCGGATAGGGAACCGGCCCTGCAACTCGGGGATCAGGTCGCTGGGCTTGGAAACGTGGAACGCGCCGGCGGCGATGAACAGAATGTGGTCCGTACGCACCATGCCGTAGCGCGTGTTCACGGTCGTGCCTTCCACGATGGGCAAAATGTCGCGCTGCACGCCTTCTCGCGAGACATCTGGTCCGTGCGAGCCTTCGCGGCCGGCGATCTTGTCGATTTCATCTAAAAAGACGATGCCGTTTGACTCGACGCGCTCCACGGCGGCGCGGTTCACTGAGTCCATGTCGATGAGCCGGCCCTCTTCTTCCTGCACCAGGTAGTCGAAGGCGTCGGTGACCTTCATCTTCTTCTTCTTGCTGCCGCCGCCGAAGATATTCGGAAGCATGTCTTTGAGGTTCATCTCCATGTCTTCCATGTTCTGGTTGGAGATGATTCCGAACTGCGGCATGCTGCGTTCGCGCACGTCGAGCTCGACCATGCGTTCGTCGAGCTTGCCCTCGCGGAACTGCTGGCGCAACTTCTCGCGCGACCTCTGATGGCTGTCGGCGCCGGGCAGCGTCATCTGGCCTTCCTGCCCGTGCGGCGGCGCGGGCGGCGGAGGCAACAGCAGGTCCAGCAGCCGCTCCTCAGCGTTCATCTCGGCGCGGTCTTCCACTTCCTCAAGGCGCTCCTCGCGCACCATATCGATGGCGATCTCTACCAGGTCGCGGATCATCGATTCAACGTCGCGGCCTACGTAGCCTACCTCGGTGAACTTGGAGGCTTCGACTTTGAGGAACGGCGAATTGGTGAGCTTGGCCAGCCGCCGCGCTATCTCCGTTTTGCCCACGCCCGTCGGCCCGATCATGATGATGTTCTTGGGCATGATGTCGTCGGCGATGTCAGGGGGCAGCTTTTGGCGGCGCTGGCGATTGCGCAGAGCGATGGCCACGGCGCGTTTAGCGGCACGCTGGCCGACGACGTGCTTGTCCAACTCGGCGACAATTTCGCGCGGCGTGAGCTCGTCGAGCGAGAGCTCCTGTTCTTCAGCGGATGCGGGTAGATAGATGGCCATTATCCTGTTGGATGCTCCTCGGATTCTGCGGTTTCGTCTCGACGTGTCAGGGCACGACTTCAGTCGTGCCGTTCCGCGGCAATTCAGGCCGGGCTTTAGCCCCTGCGTGTTTCTGCCGTTTCAAATGTGCCGAACCATATGGAAATTGCTCGGGCGCCTCTACGAGTCCTGCCTTCACCAGATTTTGGTCGATATATTCGCGGTGTTGAAAAAAGCTTTCTGGATTTGTAATTCGCACATCGGAAAATCCTCGCTGCCATACTTCCCCGCAGAATCCCAGCTCTTTCTTTGCGCGAAACGAAAAGTTGCCCTTGACCAACTGCATCACCTGTTCGATAGTGGCGTTGCTGGGAATCGTCAGAAGGATATGGAGATGATTCGGCATGACCGTAAAATCGTGAATAATAAACCGGCCATCGCGAACGTAAGAACGAAGCACATCGACAAGCAGGCTAGCCATTCCATCCGTTTGGAAGAGCGACCTGCCGCCTGCCGTTCCACTAGTCACAAAGAACGTCCGGGCCCTACCGGTTTTGTTGCTCGGATCTGAAGGCCGCGACGGCTTTGACATAAGTCCGGTACTCCTTGCAATTCCGCGCCACGGCAAGCGCAGGGGCTAAAGCCCATGAATCTTTGGCGGTCTTTGCGGAAACGACTGAAGTCGTGCCCTGACACGGGTTGTGTTTCCGATTGGAAAAGCCTTCCATCCGATGTCATTCCAAACTTCATTCCGCTACTTCAATTCCTCGATGGTCACGTGATCGTTGGTATAAATGCAGATCTCGCCGGCAATCTTCATCGCCTTCTCGGCGACTTCGCGGGCGCTCAGGTTGGTGTTTTCCACCAGAGCGCGCGCCGCGGCTGTCGCATAACTGCCGCCGGAGCCGATGGCGGCGAACGACTCGTCCGGGTCGATCACGTCGCCGGAGCCCGAGATCAGGAACGTCTGCCCCTTGTCGGCGACCAGTAGCAGTGCCTCAAGGTTGCGCAGCATCTTGTCGGTTCGCCAGTCTTTGGCCAATTCCACGGCGGCGCGGTTCAGGTTGCCGGCATGCTGCTCGAGCTTGGACTCGAAGCGGGTGAAAAGGTTGAAGGCGTCGGCCGTTGAACCGGCAAAGCCGGCCAGAATCCTGTCCTGATACAGGCGCCGGATCTTTTTGGCCGAGTGCTTCAGCACGTGATCGCCCAGCGTCACCTGGCCATCGGCGGCCATCACTACATGCCCGTCGCGCCGCACGCAGATCACCGTCGTCGAGCGGATACGGGAACTGTTTGTCATAGTTCGTTTCTTCTTGGCTCGTTTCTTCTTCAAAACAGAGATAGTATAGGTCATTGTGCGCCGTAGACTCGCGGGTAGCTTTCCGGGTTGGGATTGCAGTTCATCCGTTCCCCGCAGCGCGACAAAATGAGCTGTTTGGCCCGCTTTGGCGTCTATTTGTCAGCCGCGGCCGAAGTATCCTCAATTCAGATTCGCGGTATCCTAGAAAAGAAACCAGGATGTTTTCAACAAGCAGCAATCGGGGCGAAAAACTGCCCACCTTCAAGCTGACGGTGGTGCAGTACGGCGTTTTGCTGATGATGCTGGCCCTGGTGGGCGGCCTTTGGCGGCTGCAGGTGCTGGGGGCGAATAACTTCCGCGCCCTGGCCGAGGCGAACCGCATCCGCAAAGTGCCGGTGCTCGCCGCCCGGGGAAAACTGTTTGACCGCTACGGCCGGCTGCTGGTCGACAACTATCCGTCCACTTCCTGCTTCCTGGTCCGCGAGCAAAACCATAACGTCGAAGCCGACCTGCCGCTGATCGCCCAGGGGCTGCACCTCGATCTCGATCAGTTGAAGGCCACCATACACCGCTATCGCGGCCTTCCCGGCTACCAGCCGATTCCCATCAAGGAAGACATCTCCTCCGACGAGGTCGCCTTCATTGCCGCGCACAAAAACGAGCTGCCGGAGCTTGAAACCATCGAAGAAGCGCGACGGCTGTACCCACGCGACGGTTTTGCGGCGCACCTGATCGGCTACGTGGGCGAGGTAAGCGAGGATGATTTGAACAATCCCCGCTACGCGGCCGATGAGCCGGGCGACGTGGTGGGCAAGGCGGGCGTCGAGGAAACCTACGACGACCTGCTCCGCGGCCAGGACGGCTCCCGGGATGTGATTGTGGACAGCCATGGCCGCGAGGTGGGCTACTTCGGCACGCAGCACGCCATCCCCGGCCAGGACCTGAAGCTGACCATCGATAACGACATTCAGCGCGCGGCGGAAGTAGCCCTGGGCGACCGCGACGGCGCCGTCGTGGTGATGGACCCTCGCAACGGCGAGATTCTTGCCATGGTTTCGCACCCGGCCTACGATCCGAATGATTTTGCAGTGAAGATCAAGGCCGCGGACTGGGACAAGCTCATCACCGATCCCGATCACCCCATGATGAACCGCGCCATCCAGGCGCAGCTCGCGCCCGGCTCGACGTTCAAGATCCTCATGTCGGTGGCCGGACTGCAAGAGGGCATCGCGCAGAATATGAAAGTGGTGTGCAACGGCGGCGCCGAGTTTTACGGCCACTTCTATGCCTGCGACAAGCACCACGGCGTGGTCGATATCGAGCATGCGATTCCGTGGTCCTGCGATACGTACTACTACACGCTGGCCAACAGGCTGGGCATCGATACCATTGCCCGCTACGCCAAAAGCGTGGGCCTGGGCGAGCGCACGGGCATCGATCTGCCCAATGAGGCCACGGGCAACGTGCCCTCCACCGAGTGGAAGCTGAGAACGTTTCATGAAAAATGGTTCGCCGGCGAGACGATCTCCGTGGGCATCGGCCAGGGCGCTGTAACGGTTACGCCTATCCAATTGGCGCGGTACATCGGCGGCATCGCCTCGGACGGCCATTTTGTCCGCCCGCACGTAGTCGATCCGGCGCAGCTTCCGCCGCAGTTCCGCCAGGCCATCGTGGATTCATTCCCCGGCTCCGGCGTCTCGAGCATTCCACTCGACCCCGCCAACTGGGAGATCATCACCAACGGAATGGCGCAGGCCACGTCGCCGGGCGAGTTCGACACGGCCTATGCCTCGCACCTTGATGGCGTGGACTTTGCCGGCAAGACCGGCACGGCGCAGGTGGCCAGCCATGCGGCTCTCGCGCACATGGGCAAGGGCGTGGACACGCGGCCCAATGGCTGGTTTGTGGGCGTCATTCCCCGGCGTAATCCGGAGTTCGTCGTCGCCGTGCTGTGGGAGCACGGCGACTGGGGCTCGAACGCCGCTCGGCTGGCCGCTCAGGTAGCGACCGTGTATGTGAACAAGCAGCGCATGATGGAGCACAATGTACTCGAGCAGGCTTCGGCACCCAAGCCCGTAGAGATGGGCGCGGTATGGTCGCAGGATCGTCCGGCCGCCCTCCTGCCCCATCTGGCTCGTCGCGGAGTTAAGGCGACAGAGCAAGCGAAACAATTTTCGCACGCTCTCGATAAGAGATCCACTGCGGGCGCCTCATGGCGCTCATACAGAACGCTTGGCGTGTGCCCATGCGTGACTGGAGGAGAGCTTATGATTTGTGATCAGGAAATGATGGAAAATGCCTGGGTCTTGGCG
>JASIJW010000255.1:0-2812 GCA_030050035.1 Acidobacteriaceae bacterium
AGCATCGGTGGGCAGCGAGGATAGCGGTCCCGGAAAAGGTGATGGTCCGGAACCAAGCGTAAGCACCGCCGCAAACAGATTGAACTTGGCCCAGAAGCCGACGAACGGCGGGATTCCGGCGAGAGATAGGAACAACACCAGCAGCACAGCCGCCAGCACAGGGTTGCGCTTGTGCAGCCCAAGAAAGGCATCGAGCCGGTCCGAGCCCGTCGCCCGCTCCACCACGCCAACCACGCCGAACGCGCCGATAGTCGTCAGCCCGTACGTGAGAATGTAATAGAGAATCGCCTGCGCGCTCACGTTCGTCCACCCGAAAAACGCAAGGCCAAGCAGGATGTAACCAGCGTGCGCGATCGCCGAGTAGGCCAACAGGCGGCGTACACTTGTCTGCGCAAGCGCGGCCAGGTTGCCGAGCACCATCGACGCAACCGAAAGCAGCATGAGGGTGAGCGGCCAAATGGAGACAAATCCGATAGTGATACGCGGACGGGGAGCGTTCGGAGCCAGCACCTGAAGTGACACACGGCCGACCATATGAAGCATCCCTGGAAACCGAAGAATCGCGTAGCTGATGGAGATCAGCAGCGCAAAGCTCGCCACTTTCGACACCGAAGCGATAAACGCCGCAGCCGGAGCGGGCGCGCCTTCATAAGTGTCCGGCGCCCAGAAATGGAATGGCACCGCCGCAACTTTGAATCCGAGCCCGGCCGCAACCATCACCAGCGCCACGTAGAGAAGTGGCGTGCCGCCGTTCGCACTCGCCATGTACGTGCCAAGCACCACGCGCGGTAGGCTCGTCGAGCCGCTCAGCCCATACAGATAGCTGAACCCGAACAGCAGGAACGCCGCCGACATGCCGCCGAACAAGTAATACTTGATGGCCGCTTCAGCGCTGCGTCCCGACCGCTTCGCGAACGCCGTCAGAATATAAAGTCCCAGCGACAGCAACTCGAGACCGATGAAGATCACCAGCAGATCCTGCGCGGCCGAAATCAGCAACCCACCCGCAGCCGACATCAGCACCACGGCCACAAACTCGCCCGGGTTGCGCGTGAAATCTGAATCGACGAGCAAAAGCAGCGTGAGCGCCGTCAGCGCCAGCACGCCGCACTGCGCAACACCAGCCGAACCGCCCGCCGTGAGCAAAAGATCGTTGCCGTACCGCAGCGCCGGAGCAACGCCAACCGCCCACAATGCCACACCGCATCCAATTACGCCTAGCAGCGCAGCAACAGCCGCGCGCGTCTTCTGCGCCGCATTGCGCAGAAACGCCAGGTCGACAACCAGCACCACGAGCGTCGCAACTTCCAGCGCCGTCTCAGGCAGCGTCGCGCGGAGGAGTTCCAGGTAGTTCATCGCACTCCTCCAGCCAGCAGGACTCTGACAGCAGGTTCAATCTGATCCAGTAAAAGCCGCGGATAAACGCCGACCACAATTGTCGAGATCCCAAGCAGCGCCACGCCCGCCATCTCCGGCCACGTAATCGGCGCCAGCTTGTGCTCGTGCTCGGTCTCAAGCTCGTGCGTGGTCGGCAACCGGTCACTGAAGAACGCCCGCTGCAGCGCGCGCCACGTATAGGCCACGCCCACCACAATGCCGAGGCCCGCCGCCACCGTCCACCACGGCTTAGCCATCCATGCGCCAACCAGTACCTGCAGCTCCGCAATGAATCCGGAGAAGCCCGGCAGCCCCATCGAAGCCACGCCAGCGATCACAAACGCCCACGCCGCAAACGGCAGCCGCTTGCCCAGGTGCATGGATTCAAGCTCGGCCAGGTCGCGGGTATGCGTGCGCTCGTACACAACGCGGCCCACAATCGCGAACAACAGGCCTGCGATAATGCCATGCGAGAACATCTGCAGCACCGCGCCGGTTAGGCCGATCTGATTCAGCGTCATCAGGCCCAGTAGCACAAAGCCCATGTGGCTCACCGACGAGTAGCCGATGACGAACTTGAAATCGTGTTGCGCCAGCGCCACCAGCGCGCCGTACACAATGCCGATCACCGCCAGCAGCGCGAACACATCGCGCCACGAGCCCAGCCCCAGCACGGTGAATCCCCACGGATCGAGCCCGTGCGGATAGAGTGCAATTGCAACGCGCAGGCAGCCGTAGGCGCCCAGCTTCATCACCACGCCGGCCAGCAGCATCGATGCAGCCGTCGGCGCAGCCACGTGGCCCGTCGGTGCCCATGTGTGAAACGGCCACATGCCAGCAAGAATCGCAAAGCCCACGAACACCAGCGGGAAGCACCACATCTGGAAGCTCACCGGTAGCCCCGCATGCGCGAGCGCAGCAAGCGTCGTCGAGTGCGAACCGGATACCGCATAGCTGGCCAGCAGTCCGATCAGCACCATCGCCGAGCCCACGAACGAGTAGAGCGCCAGCTTCATCGCGCCGTATTCGCGCCGCGTCGATCCCCAGATCGCGATCAGGAAATACTTCGGCACGATCGCGATCTCGTAAAAGACAAACAACAGAAAGAGATCGAAGCTGAGAAAGACGCCGTAGACGCCGCCGATCAACGCTAGATAAAACGCGAAGAATTGATTGGTGCGCAGATCGATGTTCCAGCTAAAGAGAACGCCGGCAACCGCGGCAAGGCCGGTGAGGAGCACCAGCACGCGGCTGATGCCGTCCGCTGCCAGCAGATAGTGGACGCCCATCGAAGGCACCCACAGAGCATCAACGAAAACCGTGTGTCCCTGCGTGAAACCGGCAGCGTAGCCCGCAATGGCGACGCCAAGCCCCGCGAGCGCCACAATAAGCGCCGCCCAGCGCGCCAGGCCGGGCCTGTTCTTCGGCAGCAGGG
>JASIJW010000256.1:0-6626 GCA_030050035.1 Acidobacteriaceae bacterium
CTGCCATTCAAAGGCTTCTTCCGCAAAAATGGCCGCCAGTTGGGCCAGCGTCACCGGCTCTTCGGCGGCATAAATCACAGCTTCCAGTTTGGCTTTCAGGCTCATTCGTAAACACGCACCATTCTGTATGGTACCGGATGAGGCGGGACGGGGTGCGAGCCTGAATATTGCGGAAATCATTGCAAAGAAGAGAGCGCCCGCCGCAGCGAGCGCTCCGTTTGGCAGAGTTGGCAATCGCTCCGTCAGTGCGTCCACTGCCGGAAGAGCCAGAACAGGCTCCCCGACAACAGTGCGGCCACCGGGAGCGTGAACGCCCACGCAGCCGCGATGTTGCGGATCGTAGACAATTGCAACCCGCTGCGGTTGGCAAACATCGTGCCCGCTACGCCCGAGCTGAGCACGTGCGTCGTTGAAACCGGCAGTCCAAAGCTGTCGGCAGCCGAGATGGTTGCCATTGCCACCAGCTCCGCGCAGGCTCCCTGCGCGTAAGTCAGGTGCTCCTTGCCAATTTTTTCGCCAACGGTAACCACGATCCGCTTCCAGCCCACCATCGTGCCCAGTCCAAGCGCCAGCGCCACGGCTACCTTCACCCAGCCCGGAATAAACTTGGTGGCCTTGTCGACATGCTTCTTGTAATTGGCCATCGCGGCACTTTCTTCCAGCGTAAAGTTCGGAGAGTGGCTCTTCTGCATCAGCCGGATGGCCTCGCTCGTCACATACATGTCGTTGCGGACGTTGCTCTGCTGATTGGCCGGAACGCGCTTGTAGTCGCCGTATGCCTGAACATCGCCCTCCAGGTCACGGATGATCGCGCGCAGCGCAGTCATCGTCGCCGGCTGCAGTTGCTTGGTCTGCAGATAGATGGTCAATTCGTCGCGAGGATCGCCTGCCATGAGCGCGTTGGGAGTCTCATACTTATGCGCAATTGTGACGGCCTTATCGGAAGCAGCAATGAAATCCTGAATGTCGCGCTTGCTCACCGCGTGATTAAGCGCATAAGCCGTGGGCACCGTCCCGATGAGGATCAGCATGATCAGGCCCATGCCCTTCTGGCCGTCATTCGAACCATGGGAAAAACTCACGCCCGAGCAGGTAAGAACCAGCAACAGCCGGATCGGCCACGGTGGAGGCGTGTTGTCCTTGGGAGCCTGGTAAAGCGCAGGGTACTTGATCGTGAGTTTTGAAACCCAGAACAGCAGCGCAGCGCAAACGAAGCCAATCAGCGGCGAAATCAGCAGCACGCGAAAGACATTCGCCGCCTGTGCCCAATCCACGCCCGAGGTGCCGGAGTAGGCGTTCATCAACTGGTTGGCAACGCCAACGCCGATGATGGAGCCGACCATGGTATGGGAACTTGAGGCCGGAAGCCCGAGCCACCAGGTGCTGAGATTCCAGATAATGGCAGCAAACAGCAGCGCGAAGACCATCGCAAAGCCGGCGCCGGCGCTCACCTTCAGGATCAACTCGACCGGAAGCAGCGTAATGACGCTGAATGCAACCGCACCCGATGAAACCAGCACCCCGGCCAGATTGCACAACCCGGACCATACCACCGCAACATTAGGTTCGAGCGAGTGCGTGTAGATTACGGTGGCAACCGCATTGGCTGTGTCGTGAAATCCGTTCACGAATTCAAAGCCCAGCGCGATGAACAGAGCCGTGGCAAGCAATAGATAAGGCCAGGCGCTGCCCAGCGTCGTATCGCCCAGGTCCTGGGCCACGTGAAAGCCGATGTAGCCAACCCCGCCCACCAGCGCGACCAGAACAACAATGCCGCTAACCCACGCGGGCGACTTTTTCATCTTGCGATCGAGGAGCGATGCTCCTGATGGCACAGTTCCAACTGTAGTTACCAGTTCGGCCATTGGCGGGCTCCTGAACTCCGAGGGATACCGGTCCGGCATGGAGGGAGTAGAAAGCCAGACTGGCACAACGGATACCCGCCGAAGATGAAAAGCGCATGAACAGGAGTTGAATCTTTGGCGCAGAGGTATGCAAAGGCGGACGCAAATAGGTTAGCCGCTAGAAAGACCGCGGAACCGTTCAAATAGCAGATGAATCGATGCAGAAAACTCAGGAGTCCGCCAGCCGACGAAGTGTCTGGCGGTTCCTGCGCATAACTTCCCTGGCTACTTCCATCTGAGCAACGAATTCAGGGTCTTTCCCGGTTTGCTCGGACTCAATGTCCTGACCGGTCTTCTACGGCGACTCGGCTTTGTCTTCAGATTGGTTCTCTTCGCGGCTCATGGAAGAATCCTACGCCGACCGATCAAATCTACTGCCAGTCGTCCCGAGCCGTCCCCTGATTCATAAACGCATCAAAGCCGGAGTTCTTCTTGATGAAGATCTCGCTGAACTGCTGGTCTTGCCGCAGCAGAATAGCCTGCAGGCGCACCAGCTCGAGCAGGGCCAGGAACATCGCGATCAGCGCGCGTTCCGAGCGCGTATGGCTCAAGAGGCGCCGCAGTGCCACCGGCTTGTCCTCCATCGTCAGCCGCCGCGTGAGGAACTGGATCATCTGCCCGACGGTGACCGCGTCCTCTTGCACGTCGAGGATGGGCCGGTTGCGGGCTCGCTCCAGGATTTCGCGGAAGATGCGAACCAGATCGGTCGTATCGGCCGCAATCTCCGCCTCCGTGTTTGCATCGTCCTGGAACTCGCGCATCCCCGGGTTGGTCCAAGTCGCCGACTCCAGCATCTGCTTCTGCTGCAGCATCTGTGCGGCGTTTTTGAAGCGCTCGTGCTCGAGCAGCCGCTCCACCAGCTCGCGCCGCGGGTCTTCCTGAACGTCGTCGGGCCCTGCCGGCGCTCGCGGCAGCAGCATCTTGCTCTTGATATGGATGAGCAGCGACGCCGTATAAATGAACTCGCCGGCCACATCCACGTCGCTTGCCTTGAGCTGATCCACGTAAGCCAGGAACTGCGCCGTGATCTTGGCGATCGGGATGTCGTAGATGTCGATGTCCTGCTTGCGGATGAGGTCCAGCAGCAGATCGAGCGGACCCTCGTAAACCTGGCTGACAAGAACCGAAAACGGCGAGGTATCCGGTCCCTCCTCGCGCTTCACCGCCTGCGGTGGGGCAGACGCCGCCTTCGGCGGCAACTTTGGCGAATCATCTTCAGGGGCACTGCGTTCATCTGCGATCGGTGCGCTTCCCTGCCTCTCCTCGCCCTCCGCAGCAGACGCTTCCCGCGCTTCCGTGGACTGTAGCGGCTCAGGTTCGGTCGGCGATGCGTCGGCGTCAAATTCAGCCTCGGGTTCGCCCACAGCTTCCTCAACCAGCGCGGTCTCGGCCGCTTCTTCGGCAGCGGTTTCCACGGGTTGGTCGAAGGCCGCTTCCGCAGCTTCAATCTCCGGAGCTTCCGAATCAGCGCCCGCTTTGGCTTGCGGCTCCTCTGCAGCCGCAGCAGGTTCCGCGACAGGCTCAGCCTTCGTCTCCGCCTCCTGCTCTTCCGCAGACTCTGAAATTGCTTCAACCACCTCAGGCCCGGCTTCGGTCTGAACTTCGGCCGGCTCTTGGATGTTTCCACTCACGGGCGGCTCGGGCTCCTCGTCTTCGACAACCGCTTCTGCCAAAATGTCCGCCAGCGAAGACGGCAGCTTTTCAATCGCCTCTTCATCGACACCCTGCGACAGTTGCGCTTCCACCGGTTCGGCGGAGGATGGTCCGGTGGAGGATGGTTCGGTGGAGGACTGCGATTCCGGCTGCCGCTCAGGAGCGGCTTCATCGCTCGATTCGGCCGGAATGCCAAGAGCCGCTTCAGCCAGCAGATCGGCCGGCGTTTCCGGAATTTCCTCGGGATCCTGAGGAGTTGCTTGGTGCTGGCCACGCTCCTCCGGCGCACCGCCAGCGTGTGCAGCCGAGGCCGTCTGGTCGTGAATAGGTTCGGGCGCCACTTCAGGTTCCGATTTAGGGGACTCTTCGGGCAGTCTTTCAGGCGATTCTTGGTTCAAGGCTGTTTCTTCTTCCACGTGTAATTCAAGGCTGGCGCCAGCATCGATCTTGTCGATTGCCGGCTCTTTAAATCCCTTCTCGTCAATAGCCTGTCCGCTACTGGCCGCCTGGTCTCGTGCCCCGTTGCTTCGATCCTCTTGGCCACTGGAATCGATCCGCGCCACTGCGCGAATGCTCTTCCATAAGAATTGCGCGGCTCTTCGCCACCACGGGACTGTGTTACCGGCCATTTTCCCTTCTCCCGTATGGCTTTCGGTCTCAGATCCTCAGCAGCAACTTTTCCCCGGATCTTTTTCCGTGGTCAGGGTCATCTGCATGGCGTCGCGCACTTCACGCATAGTCTGCTCGGCGCGGGCGCGCGCGCGGCGCGAACCGTCTTCAAGAATTTCTACCACCTGCGGCTCGGTGTACTGCGCGCGCCGGTCCTGGATCGGCTCGAGCACCTTCATCAGCCCGTCTGCCGCCCATCCCTTGCACTCGATGCAGCCAATCCCCGCCGAGCGGCAGCCCTCATAGACCTTCGCCATCGTCTCCGGCGTCGAGAACACCTTATGCAGATCGCCCACCGGGCACTTGTCGGGATCTCCCGGATCACTACGCCGCACACGCGCCGGATCAGTAACCATCGTCTTGAGCTTCTGCCGCACCACCGATTCGGGATCGCTCAGCAGAATGGTGTTGCCGTAACTCTTCGACATCTTGCGGCCGTCGGTACCAGGCAGCTTGGGCGAGGGCGTCAGCAGAACCTTCGGCTCCGGCAATACGTCGCGGCCGTCTTCGCCAGGCAACTTGTAGAACGAATTAAACCGCCGCGCCATCTCCCGCGTCAGCTCCACGTGCGCCTGCTGGTCCTGGCCCACAGGAACAAAGTCCGGCTGGTAGATCAGGATGTCTGCCGCCATCAGCACCGGATAGCCGAGAAACCCGTACGTCGTCAGGTCTTTGTTCGACAGGTTCTCCTGCATCTCCTTGTAGCTCGGCACGCGCTCCAGCCATCCGAGCGGCGTGCTCATGCCCAGAAGCAAAGCCAACTCCGCATGCTGCAGCACACGGCTCTGCAAAAACAGTACGCTGCGCTCCGGGTCAAGTCCCGCCGCCAGATAATCGAGCATCACCTCAAGCGAATTGGGTGCGATCTGGCTTGGGTCAGCGTAATCGGTGGTCAGTGCGTGCCAATCGGCAATGAAGAAGTAGCACTCGTACGTGTTCTGGTTCTGCAGCTTTACCCAGTTGGCGAGCGCGCCCATGTAATTGCCCAGATGGAGCTTGCCCGTGGGCCGCATGCCGCTGAGCACGCGCGGGCGCAAGGTTGAGGTTGCCGGTTTCGTCATTATGTCCGTCAAGAAAAAAGAATCGCGTCCTGAAAAGATGAGTCCTGCCAATAAGCCGGAAAATCGCTGAACAGGCTCACTCCATTGTATCGGGAGCCGCCCGCCCAATCTTCCGCAGTCATAGCCGTATAGCGGGTCAGTTTCGAAGTTTTGAAGGCACGGCTCTAGCCCCTGAGGGAATGCGCATCCTGCGTCAGATGGGCGCACCGGCAGATCAAATCGTACAGATAAAATCGGCCATAGATGGAAAACTTCCGCCTCAAAGTATTTCGAACGGTTGCCACGCATCTGAACTTCAGCCGGTCGGCCAAGGAGCTGCTGCTCAGCCAGCCCGCCGTCACGCAGCAGATCAAGGCGCTCGAAGAGGAATGTGGCGCGCCGCTGTTTCATCGCAACAGCGGCCGCATCACGCTTACCGCGGCCGGCCGCGCGCTGCTGCCTTATGCTGAAAAGCTCAAGGCGATCTCCGACGAAGCCCTCGCCGCCGTCGTAAGCGCATCCGGCCAACAGGGCGGCACTCTGGCCATCGGCGCCTCGCAAACCATCGGCCAATATCTTCTTCCCAATCTCGTCGCCGGTTTTCTCCGCGAGAACCCGCGCATCGCCATCACCGCGCGCAGCGGCAACACCGACGAAATGCTGGAAGCGCTGGCCGCCGATCGCATTCAGCTTGCGCTCATTGAAGGCCCGCCGCTGCGCAAGGACATCCGTGTCGAGCCATTCATGGAAGACCACATGGTTCTCGTAGTCCCCACCGGCCACGAATGGGCCGGTCGCGAGATCGACATCGCGCGCCTCAAGGATGCCCCGTTGCTGATGCGCGAATTCGGCTCCGGCTCGCGGCGCGTTGTCGAGAACGCGCTCGTCCATGCCGGTCTCAAGAAGAAAGAAATCCACTCGATCATGGAGCTGGACTCCACCGAGGGGCTGCTCAGCGCCGTCGAAGCTGGGCTTGGCGTTGCCTTTGTCTCGCGCTGGGCGGTGCGCAACCAGCTCGCGCTGGGAACGCTCAGGTTGGCGCGCGTGCGCGGCCTCAGGCTCTCGCGCATGTTCTCGATTGTCTATCCCGCCGGGCCGGAACCCGCGGGCAATGCGGGCCTGTTTCTCCGCTTCCTTTTAACACGCGGTCTGGACATGACCCCGCGCCCCACCGGCAAAGCGGAGAAGACGAGGCCTACAGCGAAATCAGCGCCGAATAGATAAGCCCCAGCGAAGGCTCCAGCAGCAGCCGCAGAATGTACCCTCCGACGAAGATCATCAGCAGATAGGCGACCCAGATGTTGACGCGGTCGTAATACTGCACGGCGCGATATGGCAGCACGTTGCGCAGAAGGCGGCT
>JASIJW010000257.1:0-3712 GCA_030050035.1 Acidobacteriaceae bacterium
AAAGCTCGACTATCGCCAGGGCTACTACGCCGACAAGGAATTCAAGAAGTTCAACGACGTCGATCGCGAGCGTCAGCTTGAAGACGCGCTCATGCTAGAAGACCCGATCACCGATCTCACCATCGCCATGGAGGTCGATTACTTCCAACTCAACCGCGCCGAGTACTTCGTTCCTCTCATCGTCAAGATTCCCGGTCGCGAGCTTGCTCTGGCCAAGCGCCGCGGCGCCGAGTACACGCGCATCGATTTCATCGGCGAGATCAAAGACCTGATTGGCGGGTCGACGGTGCAGAATGTGCGCGACAACGTAAACGTCAAGTTGTCCGATAAAACGGCGGCGCAGCTCGCCAAGGTGCCGCTCGAATACGACACCGGCTACACTCTGCTGCCGGGCAAATACAGCATCAAGTTCCTGGCGCGGGATGATGAAACCGGCAATATCGGCACTTACCAGACCAACTTTGTTATTCCCAACCTCAACAAGGTGGTGGAGCGCATCCCCATCAGCGCCGTGGTGCTCGCCAGCCAGCGTGAGGATGTCAAGGCCGCGATCTATGACGTCGCAAAGGCAAAGGACAGAGCCAAGGATAACGCCGCCGATCCACTCGTCCAGGATGGAAAGCGGTTGATTCCCAGCGTCACTCGCGTCTTCAGCACCGGACACCAGCTTTACGTCTATTTCCAGGCTTACAAGCAGCAGGCGCAGGCTTCCACGCAGCAGACGACTGCTTCGCAACAGCCTCTCTTTGCCTTCGTCACGCTCTATCAGGGCGGAAAGAAGTTGTTTGAAACGCCGCCAAAATCGATTGCCCCCAATCCCGCAAGCCGACTGGGCACCATGCCGCTGAATTTTGACCTTGGCCTGGATCAGCTTCCGCGCGGCCAGTACGACTGTCAGGTCACAGTAATCGACCCGTCCACACAGAAGGCCGCTTTCTGGCGCGCGCCCATCATGCTTGTGCAGTAAGAGCGCATGCTGAACGGAGCCGGTCTCCGTCCGGCAACCGGATGCGCCTTATCGATCTCGTCAGTACCCGCATATAGCGATCACCTAAGTCTGATGAAACATGGATTTGTCATCCTGAGCGGAGCGCGTTTTGGGCCCCGCTCACGGCTTTATCGTGAGTGGGGTAAGCGGAGCGAAGGATCTGTGGTTGTTTTTCCCACTTCTAGTCCGGCGTTGCGCTGCAGAGCCATTCAACCTATATGCTGCAGAGCTATGCAACCTATATATTGATACGCCCTAGTCATCATCCGGTGGCCCGCTGGGTTTTTCGCGCAAAATATCCTCCGGCCTCATCCGCGTCTTCACAGGCATGAAGGCCGTCGGCGTCTGGTTGTAATCGAAGCAGTCGTTGAAATTGTCCGTAGCTGCATCGCGCGCGCCCAGATTCGGCAAACCCCAGTTCGTCTCGATGAAGGCAAGCAGTCCGCTCACCTCATGGAACTGGTGGGAAACATATCCGTGGCGCGCCCAGGGCGAAACCACGAGCACCGGGACGCGGAATCCAGGCCCCATCTTGTCTACCGACGGCGGAGCCACGTGATCGTACCAACCGCCCCAGTCATCCCATGCGATGAAGATGGCCGTGGAGTTCCAGAACTGGCTCTGACCAATCGCGTTCACAATCGAAGCCACCCACTCCGGTCCTTCCGTGCCGGAGCCGGGATGGTCGGAGTGGCTCCAGTCGGGAACGATCCACGTCACCTGGGCCAGTTCCCCATGCTGAATATCGGTAAGAACCTTCGCCTGCGGCGAAATGACGTTTTGGTTCCAGTCCGGTCCGTAGCGAATGTGGCGAATGGCCTGATATGCAGAGAGAATGTAGAAATTATCGGCGCTGCCCGGAGCATAGTACCGCCAGGTAATGTGCTTGGCGTCGAGCAGGTCCGCCATCGTGCGGTAATCGAAGCACGGAAACACGCCTGGGGCCTCGGTGTCTGGCGTAGCGCCTATCAGAGCCGCAGTGGTGTTCGGAGGGGCATCGCAGCCCCACACGTTGCCCGTCGGGTTTTCTGCCACGCCGCCCGACTGGCCGGCAATCATGTACTGGTGGGCGACAAAGCTGGGCCCGGTATTGGCCTGGAACATGCGATCGCCGATGGTGTACTGAAGAGCAAGCTGCCAGTACGCCTCTACGTCTTTGCGCGGCACATAGGAGTAAGGAAGCGTCGCCGGACTGGCATCTTCCTGCGCAAACCCATCCATATCGCCTTGGTCCCAGTCCCTCCACCAATCCATATGGGTGTGGTTCAGATCGCGCGAATCACCCAGCGAAATGGGCCTGAGCGGAATTTCCGTGGTCCCGTTCATTCCCGACTGCACGGTATCGGCGCCCGGAAATCCGTTGAACAAATTATCGAAGCTGCGATTCTCCTGCATGATGACGACGACGTGCTGGATGGGAGAACCGTCGACGGGAGAAACAGTGCTGGCGGTAACCGGCGGCGAAGGCGTGTAGATGAAATTGGCCGAGCAGCCGGCCACGGCCGCAATGGCGGAGGCGCACACGAGCAACGCAAGGCGGCGCGCGGGTCTCCGCACTCCGTCGTGGCGCAGGCCACTCGTCTGGCGCATAAGCACCATCTTCACGCAACCTCCGGGGTACACAAACAATGTACGACGGTTCTCGTCAGTACAAGAGTGGTGCAGGTCACTCGCCAGCAAAGCGTTCTCCGGCTTGTGCAATGAACTCGGCCAGCAGTGTAACAGCAAAAAGCCGCGCTTGGCTCTGCGCTTTTTGGCAAGCGGCTGGGGTCAGGCCTTCTGCCGCTGGTAAAATGCTGAAAGAGCAGCAAGATGCCCGTCACGGCGCTTTACCCTGGCACCTTCGATCCACCCACAAACGGCCACGTGGACCTGATCCAGCGCGGCTCCAAGCTCTTTGACCGGCTCACGGTCGGCATCCTTGTCAACCCGGTCAAGAACCCGCTGTTTACCGTCTGTGAACGCGTCGAAATGCTCAAAGAGGCCACGGGCTCGCTCAAAAACGTAACGGTGGCCACCTTTAACGGCCTGATGGTGGACTTTGCGCGCGAGCAGGGCGTTTCGGCGGTGCTGCGCGGCATCCGCGCCATCTCCGATTACGAGCACGAGTTCCAGATGGCGCTGATGAACCGGCGGCTTGCGCCCGAAATTGAGACAGTTTTTTTGCAGCCTGCCGGCCGGTACTCCTTTGTAAGCTCGCGCATGGTCAAGGAAGTCTTCAGCTTTGGCGGCGATGTGACCGGCCTGGTGCCACCGAACGTGCTCAAGCGGCTGCGGGAGCGCATCCAGAACGGCGCGTAGCGCGCCAAACCCACGCCCCCATTTGGTCGTACGGCCTGAATCTGTCAAGATAGAAGATGATATGACCGTCTCCGCTCCCGCAAATGTCTTTGCCGAACGCATCGGCCGCATCGAAGTTTCTGCCACCATGGCCGTAGCCGCCGAGGCTGCCAAACTGCGCGCCCAGGGCGCCAACCTGGTGGATTTCGGCGCCGGCGAACCCCATTTTTCCACCCCGCGCCACATCAAGGACGCGGCCATCGCGGCCATCGAAGCGAACTTCACCCGCTACACCGTCGTGCCCGGCATCCCCGACGTCCGCAAGGCCATCGTCGACCGGCACGCCTGCGACTTCGGCTCTGACTATTCAATCGACGAGGCCGTCTTCACCGTCGGCGGCAAGCATGCGCTCTTCAATGCCATCGAGGTGCTGGTCGACCACGG
>JASIJW010000258.1:0-3802 GCA_030050035.1 Acidobacteriaceae bacterium
GGCCTGCAGGAACATGGTGCCGCGGTATTCCAGACCATCCAAAATGGCGCGGTAGAGCTTGGGCGCGTTGGCCATGGAGACCTGCGCGACGAACGGCGAACCGTGGCCGGCGAGGAAGGTTTCGGCAACCGTCTTCTTCTCGGTGTTTTTGCCCTGCGTGGCGGAGCCGAAGACGTTCATGTCGTTGCCGCCGAGCATGGGGGTGGAGTCAGAGTTCTGGCCGCCGGTGTTCGAGTAGACCTGCGTGTCGAGCATGAGCGCCTTGACGTTGGGGCGGTTCTGCAGGATGACCTTCGACATGTTCTGGTAGCCGATGTCGCCCATACCGCCGTCGCCGCCGACCACCCAGACTTTGGGCAGCTCGACGATTTCCTGGTCGCTCATCAGCGCGTCGGTGAAGTGCAGGAAGTTGTAGTACTCCTGCTCGGACAGAACATTTTCATCGCGGGTGAGGATCATGTCGGCGAACCGCTCGGGGATGACCGAACGACGCGCGTGGTCGACAATGAAGCTCTCGCCCATGAGCCAGCCCACGGTGATGCCATCCTGGAAGAGCGAGTTCATCCACGGATAGGGGTGCGGGTTGTTCGGCGAGGTTGAGCCGTAGACGGTGTTGCAGCCGGTGTGAGCGGCCATGGCCATGACGCTCATGCCGTTGGCCAGGCGGCCGTCGACGGGCTGGAGGTTCTTGTGATTGAAGGCCTCGGTGAGCAGCACGGCTGAGATGGCCTCGACGAGCTGCGCATCGGTGATGGGGCCGTTGGCCGCTTCGTAGGCTGCGATGCGGGCCTTGGTGTCCTTGTCGTCTTCGCCGCCCAGGCCCATGACGAGGTGCGCGATGGCCTGGCGCAGGCGCGCGTACTCGGCGGGGTTCGTCTCCTTGAGAGCGGCCAGGCGTGCGGCGCCGTTCTTTTCAAGATCGCCAGCCTTAGAAACGAAGCGGTCGCTCTTGGCGTGGTAGACGGGGCGCATGTACGCCTCAGTGACGGCGGCGATGGAACGCAGCACGCTCTTTTCGCCGCAGCCGGCGCAGGCGCCGTCGCCGGAGACCAGCGCGTCGTAGTTGGTGCGCACCATGAGCATGTTGCGCAGCGTGGCGGTCTTGGAGTCGGCCGGGTTGGCTGCGCTGAACAGGCCCAGGTACTTCTGCTTGGTGTCGGGAAGCAGGTTGAGGAAGGCGGTGCCAGTTTCGTGCTCGGCGTTGACTTCTTCGGTTTCCTGCACCATCTTGAGGGCCTCGTGCTCGCCGCAGGCAGTTACGCAGGCGGCGCAGCCCTTGCACAGGTCGCTGACGAAGATGGAGAAGATGCCGCCTGAGCCGGGGCTCTTGCGCTCCGGCGAGGAGAAGATGGCGTTGACCTTCTGGTAGGCCATCGGCACCTTGTCGATGATCGAGTAGAACTGCGCCTTGGCTGCGGACGAGAATCCGTCGACGGATTCGGTGACTTCGCGGATGATCTTCGGAAGCGGCGTGCCGGTCTTGAACTCGGCCACCATGCGCTGGCGGGTGAGCTTCTCGATCTCCGGCAGCTTGTCCATCATCTTGCGGCGCTCGGCGGGGTCGCCGACGTAGCGCGAGACGGCGGTCGAGAGCATGGTGCCGAGATCCTGCGAGCAGTTGGGCAGCGCGGTATCCGGGCATACGGAGATGCACTCCATGCACTGCGTGCAGTTCTCAGGGATGTAGAGCGGGGTCTCGCGGCGGGCGACGTACTTGGATGCGGTGTCGCCGGTGGCCGCAGCGATGACGCCCATGGCCGAGAGCGGCGTGGCCGGCTGGTTGTAGCCGAGGTGCGAGCGGAACTCTGCGTCGAACGCGGTAATGGAGGCGATGGGCGCGCGCGAGGCCTGTTCAGCCGGAGGCGGAGTGGTGCGGCAGCCTCCGGTGGCGCAGCTTTCGCCTGCACCGGCTTCAGCGAAGGCGGGCACGGGCTCGAGAATGGGCAGGAGCGCATCGCCACGCAGGCTGGAGCGGTCGGGCGCGGTCATTTCGCCGGTGGCGATTTCCTTGACGCGCTCGAAGCCCTGGATCATGACTTCCATGTTCGACTTCACGACGGCTTCGCCCTGCTTGCCGAACTTCTTGACGTACTGCTTGTGAACGACATCGCGGAACTGCTCCTGCGTGATGCCGAACTCCTCGAGCAGATTGCTGACGGCGAAGAAGCCACCGAGGAAGGCGTTGCCCTGCATGCGGAGCTGGAGGTCGCCGCGATCGGTGGCCTTGCGGGCAATGTCGAAACCGGGCAGCGTGAAGACGCGAATCTTTTTATCGATGATCTGCTTGCGGGCCCACATGGGCAGGTTCTGCCAGGCGCGCTCGCCGTCCACGTCGGACTCCCAGAGCAGCGAACCACCCTGCTGGATGCCGTCGAGCGGGTTGGTGTGGGTGAAGGCCTTGGGATCGCAGCAGAGGACGCAGGTGACGTGGCGCAGGTCGCAGTTGACGCGGATGCGCTCCTTGGCCGCGACCATGAAATAGCTGGTGGGCGCGCCCTTCTTCTCAGAGCCGTACTTGGGGTTGGCGCTGACGTGGATGATTTCCTTGGGATTGCCCAGGTCGTCAACGATGTGGTCGCGCTCGAAGAGCAGATCGTTGAGGTCGCCGAGGATGGCGCCGAGGTTTTTGCCGGTGGTGATGGCGCCCCAGCCGCCGATGGAGTGGAAACGAACGGCGACTGCGCCGTCGGGCAAGAGCGACGGCGTTTCATCGCCTATGACGGCATAAGGGTGGTCGATGCCGAGGACGAAGAAGTTCGCGCCCTGGGCAGCGGTCTTGCCGTCCTTGCGAGCGCGGCCGGCGGCGGCGTACTCCCATGCGCCGATGATGTGCTCGGGGCGGAAGTCGCGCGAGCCGAGGCCGTAGCTGCCGTTGAAGAAGCGCGGCACTTCAGCCAGCGTGACCTTGGGCAGGCCGTCGGTTCCCTGCACTGCTTTCGAGAAGGCGGTGCGGATATCGCGGCCCAGGGGGTTGTCGCCGGCCATGGCTTCGTCGGTGCGCTCGAGGATGATGACGTTCTTCTTGCCCTTGAGGGCGTTTACGAGGGCGGCCTCAGGGAACGGGCGGATTACGTTGATGTGGATGGAGCCGACCGAAGCCCTGCGCGTGGCGCGCAGGTAGTCGACGGCGGCCTCGATGTTCTCGGCAGCCGAGCCGAGCGAGACGAAGATGGTTTCGGCGTCTTCGGTCTTCGACCCCACGGACGAAGACCTGTCCGCGGGGGCCCCATAGTACTCGGAGATGAGGCCGTAGCGTCGGCCGGTGAGCTCAGCGAACTTTTCGTAGGCTTCTTCGAGGAAGCCGAGGATGGGCTCGGTGAAGTTGTTGCGCCGCGCTACGACGCCCTGCATGTAGTGCTCTTGATTCTGCACCGGGCCCATGAGGACGGGATTGGTGAGGTCCATCATCTTGGGCACGCGGCGGCGGGTGGGGCCGAAGAGCGTGCGCTGCGCCTCGGTGGGACAGTCGATGATGTCGTCGGGGGCGCCGAGATATTCACGGATCAGCTCTGACTCGTGCTTGTAGAACGTGCGCTCGAGGTGCGTGGTCAGGAAGCCGTCCATGATGTTCATGCCCGGCGTAAGCGAAAGCTCGGTGACGCGGCGGAGAATGAGCGCCTGGTCGGCGGCCTGCTGCGCGTCTTTGCCGAAGAGCATGATCCAGCCGGTGTCGAGCGCGCCATAAATATCGTCGTGGCCGCAGTGCACGTTGAGCGCATGTTTGGTGAGCGCGCGGGCGCCCACTTCGAGGACCATCGTGGATCCCTTGCCGGGCGCGTGATAGTACTGCTCAACGCCGTAG
>JASIJW010000002.1:0-7981 GCA_030050035.1 Acidobacteriaceae bacterium
AACTGACTCAATCCCCCGATCAGGCCTTGTAGCGTGGCGACTCCGGTGTTTGAGTCGCTTTGAGCCTTTTCCACCTTCTCGCGAAAACCTTTGATCTCTTCTCTCAACGGAGTAAGGATCGCGTCGATCTGGGTCGTATTCCCTTCCGATAGCGTCGCGCGCTCTCCCTTCAAAACATCTCCCGCAAGAGTTCGGAAGTGATCGCTTAAAGTTGCCCCCGCGTCCTTGAGGGCCTGCAGCTTTTCGGGCAGGCTTTTTTGCTCGGCTTCGAGTTTTGCGTTCAATCCAGCGATTGAGCGGGCGGCCGCGCTCGCCTCGTCAGTCTTGGCCTTCAGTTCGTCTCGCAAGCTGACGAGATCTTTGGTTTGTTGCGCGATGATGCCGGCGCGCTCCTCGGCCAGCTTTTCAAAGCCCGCCAGTGCCACGCCGGCCGCCTGTGCCTGTTCGAGCGCAGTCCGCGCGGCGGCAAGCTCACGCGTTTTTTCCGCGACGCCCGCCTCCAGCCGCGCGCTCTCCGCTTTGGCCGACACTCCACGCAATATGAAACCCACCACAATCCCTGCCAGGGCCGCAGCCACAGCAATCACCAGAGGCAGCATGAAGTTCTCCCAATTGCTCTATTCGCCTAATGTACGCTTTCTCGCTGTGTATTTCCCGTCCAAAAATTCGTCCGATCTGCAACCTGCTTCGTCCAGTCGCTGGTTTCTATTTACTAGTCGCTGTCTTTCCAATCGCTTCCCTGGAGCCTTGCCTTTACACACCCCACCCCGCCCATTAGACTTGAAATTTCGGGGTTCAGCGCATCGCAAGGGTGCCCGAGTTGTCTCACCCTGCTGCCGCCCGGTATGGTAGGCTTCGCGGGAGTGAAGAGGATTGTCTTGCGACCCCCAGAAGTTCCTTCAAGTTCCGAAACATCATCGAGGAGACACGCATGGCCGTTGAAGAAAAGGTGAAACAGATCATCGTTGAGCAGTTGCAGGTGGACGAAGCCGAAGTCACGCCCGGCGCCAGCTTTCAGGAAGACCTGGGCGCCGACTCGCTCGACGTGGTCGAACTGGTGATGCAGTTTGAGGAAGCGTTCGACCTCGAGATTCCCGACGAGGACGCCGAGAAGATCAAGACCGTCAAGGACGCGATCGACTACATCGAGAAGAACGCGAAAGGCGGCAAGTAGCATTTTGAGGCAAGCCACATTGGACCAGGTATCGGCTCGCAGAGTCGTCGTAACCGGCCTTGGACTGCTGTGCGGCGTAGGCAACACTGCTCCCGAGGTGTGGCGGCAGCTTCTGGCCGGCGCCAGCGGCTTGGCGCCCATTCAGGGCTTTGACGCTTCCGCCTTTCCGGTCACCTTCGCTGCCGAAGTCAAGAACTTCGACGCTCTTAATTTTGTGGACAAGAAGGAGGCCCGCAAGATGGGCCGCTTCATCCACTTCGCCTTTGCCGCCACTGAGGAGGCGATGGCCCAGTCCGGTTTGCAGATCACCGAAGAGAACGCCGACCGCATCGGCGTCTTCATCGGCTCTGGCATCGGCGGATTCGAGATCATCGAGCGCGAGCACTCAAACCTGTTGCAGGGTGGCCCGCGCAAGATGTCGCCCTTTTTCATTCCCGCGACCATTATCAACATGGCGGCCGGACAGATCAGTATTAGGTACGGCGCCAAGGGCCCCATCTCGGCAACCGCAACCGCCTGCGCCACCAGCGCCAACTCCATCGGCGACTCGGTCCGCATGATCCTGCACGGCGACGCCGATGCCATGATCGCCGGCGGCTCTGAAGCAGCGGTCACGCCCATGTCCGTGGGCGGATTCGCCGCCATGCGCGCGCTTTCGACGCGCAACGACGAGCCCACGCGCGCCAGCCGTCCGTTTGACAAGGACCGCGACGGCTTCGTCATCGGCGAAGGCGCCGGAATCCTCGTCCTCGAAGAACTGGAGTTCGCGCGCAAACGCGGTGCAAGGATCCTGGCTGAGGTCATCGGCTACGGCATGAGCGCCGACGCCTACCACATGACCGGCATCGCGCCGGAGGGTCAGGGAGCGCAGCGCTCGATGCGCGCCGCGCTCAAGGACGCGGGCATCGAGCCTGTCGAAGTCGGCTACATCAACGCCCACGCCACGTCGACGCCTGCCGGTGACGGCAACGAGTCGCAGGCCATCGAAGGCGTCTTCGGCGACCACGCCCGCAGCGGCGCGGTCAAGATTTCGGCGACGAAGTCGATGACCGGCCACCTGCTCGGCGGCGCGGGCGGCCTTGAGGCGGGGATCACCGTCCTCGCACTGCAGAACCAGATGCTGCCGCCGACGATCAACCTGGAAAATGCCGATCCCGAGTGCCGTCTCGACTACGTTCCCAACAAGGCTATTCCGCACAGCTTCGACGTGGCCCTGTCGAATTCTTTTGGGTTTGGCGGCATCAACGCCAGCCTGGTGATGCGCCGCTGGACGGAGTAAGGCAGCAGTTCGCTGTTCACCAACGGAAATACCGGGGCGCCACATCCCAGGGTCCCCACGGACAGGTCTTCCTCCGTGGGGTGTAGCCTCGGCGCGAATTTGTTTTTGCGCCCAGGGTAGGGGTTCTTCATTTGTTGCGTAAGCCTCAGCTGAACGCCGCCCCGAGACCAACGCTCAACAGCACCAGAAGGACCCACCACCCAAAGACAGCCATATAGCCCGAACTGCGCTTGACGCCCGCAACAATCGCCAGGCCAATCGAGGTCAGCACGAGGCTCCAGATCATCGTTATGTCCACGGCGCCGGCCAGGCCGTAAAGAGCCTTATTTGTGTCCGCGGCGGCAAGGTAAAAGCCAAGATTGGTGCCGGCTGGATTGCCCGGCAGGAAACTCTCTGGCGCAAGGCCCGCGAATAACGCGATTCCTCCCAGGATTAACTTGATCAATCCGGGCAGTCCGCCGTACCAGACAACCGCCAGCACCTGGCTGAAGTTTGCCCGTCCTCCAAATCCAAAATTGATCGTGCCCAGCAGAACCCCGGCCGCAATCAGGTCCATGAGAAGAACGCCGGCGGGAGCAAACAGCCAGAACCATTTCTGGCCCGCTGCGGCAATGGTCATCTGGCGGTCGCGCTGCTCCGGCGGAAGATTATTCAGCCGTTCGGCAGAGCGCGGCGCCATTCTCAAATTGTTGTCGCGAACCGTCTCCCAGGTGACCTTTGCCCCAACAATCGCCCAAAGTCCCGTCCCGATCACGACCAAAAGAAGAAACGGCAACCACCAGCTCCGGTTGCCGCGCTTAATATCCTCGAAGGTTTTTGAGGGTGCAGTGAAGGTGTTGGTAACGCGCTGGATCTGGGTGAGACCAGCGGCCTCGGCTGCGGGCGACTGAACCTGGCTCATAGTCTTGCCTCTCGCATGGAAGTTCGCGCAGCGCTCCAGCCCGACACAGCGCGTCTTTTGACAGGAGCGCGGCTGCCCGCGATTGTACCCTCAACCCGCGCAGAGAGAACAACCAAAATTCTGTGGCGAACTTCGTGAGATTGACGGGCAAGTTTCGGCCTTCGGTCTGGACGGTTTCCTGAAGTCAATCCCGGTCTCCACCGGACCGTCCCCAAGCAACTGATCCCAAAAGCAAAATTCCCATCGCATCCTTGCGCGAAAATACGCCGGATTCGCCTACACTCAACGTAAACAACTCCAGATCACGGGCAATCCGGGAAGATGATACCGAAACGACTCGCTACCGTGAAACCGACGTAAGTTATTGAATCCAAAATGGCTGCAAACAAGTCCCTGAGGCACGCAGTACGTACGCGCCCGGCCCGTAAATCAAATGGATTCAAATAGATCCCGTCTGGAATGGGGGAGGGGGGAGGGACTGGTTCACTGCCCGGCTGAAGCCGAATCCGTTTCCTCGCCCTCGGATTGCGAGGGCTCTTCGCGCGTCGGCCGAACTGCGTGGGAGACATAACTCCGGTACACCGTAATGTGGAAGCAGGCTTGCTCGAACTCTTCCTCAACGTCGATTTTGCCTGCTGCTTCGAGCGCCATGAGCTGCCGGCGCATCCACGCAATCTCGTCGAGGCTCATACCCTTCTTGGCAAAATCGATGGTCGCGCCCATCAGATGCGGGCTCCAGACGTCTCCCACGGCAGGCGCGGCGTTGCCGTTAATCCGCTCCAGCCGCTCCTGGTAGGCGACCGTGCGCACCGCCGAGTTCACTTCCAGCGGCCGGTGAAAGACCGCTTCATGCGCGCGGGCGATATCGGCGACGAACTGCGCCGTCCACGGCCGGCAGTAGCGGTGATTGATGGGCAGTTCCGAATTCACGGTGAGCGCGGCAGAAGCCGGCAGCGGAACCAGCAGATGGTGCGCGATCCGAGCGGCCAGGTCGCTCTCGTCCTCGATCCGCTCCAGGCCATCGGCTTCGAGCCGCGCATCCTGTCGCTCGAGCGACGCGAGCGAGCCGCGCATCGGCGGCGGCATTCCGCCGCGCGCAATGTGCAGCGAGGCAGGCTCGGGAAACTCGTCAGCAGCCGGCGGGCGCGCATCATCTGCGGGTTCTGTTGCCGCTGACCCGGAATTCGCACTGGAATCCGTCACGTCCGCCGCCGGGGCATCCGCTTCTGTCCGGATTGAGGCGCCGTCCTCGGATTCGCTGCGCCGTTCAATTGCCGGTCGCTCACTAATTGGTCGTTCGAGCGCTGTCCGTTCCGCGTCGGCCCGAATCTCTCGCGAAGAAGGCTCTCGCCGACGCCCGGTTTCTTCAGGACGGCGAACTTCGTGCTGAGAATACCGGCGCAGCGGAGCCTCAGCATGCACTCTTACGACGCGGGAACGAGAGCGCGCACTCTCACTGCGGCGTTCAACGTGTGCTGATGCGTGGTGCGTCGCATGGGTCCGCGTTGCCGCAACGGGCCGTCGCCGGGCTGCATGCTTATGTGCAAGGGTTGCCGGCGCATCGGCGGCGTGCGCCATCAGCCCGGCAGCCAACATGAGGATGAGAAGTGAGGTCCGGCACATTAGGGAGGGTGCGGACATCCAGAGCAACTCCAGTGTACGTCGATCCTTCCCCGGATCAGAGTGCCTAACCGGGTGCGGATGTGTCTGATAACGCGCGCACCGGGGACACGCCCTCCCCACCGCTCGAAATCGCACGAGCGGCACGCACAGGTTTTCTATTTTTTTGGACACCGAAGAGGCAAAAAGGTCGCGGCGCGGCTGCTCGAAAAGCGGCCGGGCTGTCGCGAAGGAGGTCTTTTAATCCGCCTGTTTTCCGCCGTGCTTTGCTCCGAACTGCCGCAGCTTGGCCAGCGTTGCCGCCGCCTGGCCCGAATCGATGGCTTCGGCGCCCATCGCCACGCCTTCCTTCAGGTCTGCGGCCATGCCGACAGCAACCAGCGCAGCGGCTGCGTTCAGCAGCACAATATCGCGTCGCGGGCCCTTTATGCCGGTCAGCACATCGGTAACGATCTCCACGTTGGCCTGAATATCGCCGCCCATCAACTCGCTGAGCGCGGAGCGCGGCAGTCCGGCCATCTCCGGCGTAATGCGCGCAGCTTTCAGGCTTGATTCGCCAGCATGCGAGTGGCCGTTGCCGCCGGAATGGTCTTCGCGATTTTCCTCGCGCTCTTCTACGCGCGCCACCACGCTTTCACCGGTCGTGGTGAGCTCGTCGATTCCATCGGTGCCGTGCACTACGAAGGCGCGCTTTGCGCCCAGGCTGGCCAGCGTGCGGCCAACCAGCAGCACTTTGCTGGGAGCGAGCACGCCGATCACCTGCGTGCGCGCGCCCGCCGGATTGGTGAGCGGGCCGCAGAGATTGAAGATGGTGCGAAAACCGAGTGCGCGCCGCAGCGGCCCCAAAATCTTCAAAGCCGGATGGTAAAGCGGCGCGAACAGGAACATGAACCCGGTTTCGCGCAGGCACTCGACGGCGAGATCGGCGCTGAGATTGATGGGAACGCCGAGCGCTTCAAGAACATCCGCCGACCCGCACCGTGAAGTGACGGCGCGGTTGCCGTGCTTGGCCACCTTGGCGCCTGCGGCAGCGGCCACCAGCGCCGCACCGGATGAAATATTGAACGTAGCCGGGCCTCCGCCGCCGGTGCCCACCACGTCGACCAATTCGTTGCGCTCATCGTCAGAGAGCGGCAAGGGCACAACGCGCGCGCGCATTACGTCCACAAAACCGGCAAGCTCTGGCGCTTGCTCGCCGCGCGTTGCCATCACTGCGACGAGCGCCGCGGTCTCTACTTCCGGCACATTACCGGCCAAAATCTCCTCAAGCACCGCAGATGCCTGCTCGCGCGTGAGGGCTACGCCATCTTCGGCCAGCGGCTTCAGCAATTCTTTCACTAAGCTCATACCACTCCATGGTAAAGGCGAGCGCTTGTTCACGCTTGCGGATTGCCGCTCGTTCGGCCAGCAAGATAGAATTTTTCTTGAAGCTGTTGCGGCATATCCCGGCAATCTTCCCCGATAAATCTTTCGAGCAGCAGCTGAGCGGGCGAGTCAATCCAAGCTAAAATCGCGAGCCACAATGAAAATTCACGAGTATCAGGCAAAGGAAATCCTGGCGAAGTACGGCGTGCCCGTGCCCAGGGGCGAAGTGGCCAACACGCTGGAAGAGGCCAATGACGTGGCGCGCACGCTGTTCACCGAAGGCGCCAAGGGCGTGGTGGTGAAGGCGCAGATTCACGCAGGCGGCCGCGGCAAGGGCGGCGGCGTGAAAGTGGCAAAGACGCGCGAGGAAGCCGAGCTGCACGCCAAGAATATTCTCGGCATGCAACTGGTGACGCATCAGACTGGCCCGCAGGGCCAGAAGGTGCAGCGGCTGCTGATCGAGGAAACCGCGGCGATTGACCGCGAGCTCTATCTTGGAATCGTGCTCGACCGCGCGACCGGCAAGCTGGTCTTTATGGCCTCGCAGGCGGGCGGCATGGAGATCGAAGAGGTTGCCGCGAAGACTCCGGAAGCGATCTTCAAGGAGTCGATCGACCCGGCTGTTGGATTCGGAGCATGGCAGGCGCGCAAACTGGCCTTCGCGCTCGGACTCAAGCCCACGCAGATCAACCAGGCCGTGCATTTCTTCCAGAGCCTGTACAAGGCGTTCATCGACACCGACGCGTCGCTGGTCGAGATCAATCCGTTCATCACCACCAAGGACGATAAGCTCTTCGCGCTCGATGCCAAGATAAACTTCGACGACAATGCCCTGTTCCGCCACGCGGACGTCAAGGCGCTGCGCGATGTGGCCGAAGAAGATCCGCTTGAGGTGGAAGCGAGCAAGTACGCGTTGAATTACATCAAGCTCGACGGCTCCATCGCCTGCATGGTGAACGGCGCAGGCCTGGCGATGGCCACGATGGACATCATTCAGTACGCCGGCGGCAGCCCGGCGAACTTTCTGGATGTGGGTGGCGGGGCTACTCAAGAACAAATCGAGCACGCCTTCGAGATCCTGCTCAGCGACAAGCATGTGAAGGCGATCTTTATTAACATCTTCGGCGGCATCCTGCGCGTGGACCGGCTTGCGACCGGCGTGGTGGCAGCGGCCCGCAATCTGAATGTGAAGGTGCCGATTGTGCTGCGCCTCGAAGGCACGAATGTTGAGGAGGGCCGCAAGATTCTCAAAGAGTCGGGCCTCAACTTCCAGGTGGGCGCAACGATGAAGGAAGCGGCGGAATTGGTGGTGAAAGCAGCAGCGGGGGTGGCAGCTTAAATGGCCGTATTAGTGGATAAAGACACGCGCCTCATCGTTCAGGGCATCACCGGCAAGGAAGGAACTTTCCACGCCAAGGGCTGCGCCGAGTACGGCACTAACGTGGTGGGCGGTGTGACGCCGGGCAAGGGCGGAACGACGCACGAAGGCTGGCCGGTGTTCAATACCGTGGCTGACGCGGTGAAAGAGACCGGCGCTAACGCCACCATGATCTTTGTGCCACCGCCGTTTGCGGCCGACGCCATTCTCGAAGCAGAGGACGCGGGCCTTCCGCTGATCGTCTGCATCACCGAAGGGATTCCC
>JASIJW010000031.1:0-4986 GCA_030050035.1 Acidobacteriaceae bacterium
CACCAAGAACCCTGATTCTGAACGCCGCATCTGGGCCTATCCCGAGCCTTATTCTTCCGTGCTTCGCTCTGCCTTCCAGCTTCGCATGGCGCTTGAGCCCTACATCTACACTGAAGCGCGCCGCACCTACGACACCGGCGTCGCATTTCTCCATCCGCTTTATTACGATTGGCCCAACGAAATCCACGCTTACGACGCCCGAAATGAATACATGTTCGGCGATGAGATGCTCGTCGCGCCTGTGGTCGCTCCCGCCGACAACCTGACGCATTTGGCCAGTGAAAAGATCTGGCTCCCCGAGGGCCATTGGATTGAGTGGCCTACCGGCAAGCATCTCGACGGACCTGTCGAGGAGGACCGTACCTTCTCAATCGATCAAATTCCTGTTTATCTCAAGGCTGGCGCCATTGTTCCCATGCAACCGCCCATGCTCTTCACCGGCCAGAAGCCCGTCGATCCTCTCATTGTGAACGTTTCTCCGCTCGCGCCCGGCGAAAGCTCCAGCTATTCGCTCTACGAAGATTCAGGGAAATGGATCGAGTACCAGAGAGGAGTCTTTGCGCGCACTCCGATCCACGCTGAGCAGACTGGCGATACTCTGCGCGTCGAGATCGGCCCGGCGCAGGGCAGTTATTCCGGCATGTCAAGGACGCGCTCCTATGAACTGCGCCTGTCCGCCGACTGGCCGCCGGCCGAAGTCAAAGTCAACGGCAAGCTCGTTCCACAGGGTGGCGTCGGCAAGCGCGGCTGGACCTTCGAGGGCAACACGCTCACCACTGTCATTCTCGTACCCGCTCAGAGCACAGCTGCCAAAGCTGTTATCGATGTCCGTCGCGCTCCTGGCCTTATCGTCCGCCGCGACGAGCTCGACGGTTTTGCCGGAACGATGACGCGCCTGCGCGGCGCATACAATGCTCTGCAGTTGACCTGGCCGGTCGCCGCACCGCCCGACCTGCTCATCGATGCCATGCAGACCGGCGATCGCGTCAGCTACCATCCCGAGCGCGCTGCCGCAGAGATCGCGCATCTCCACGAGGTGCTGCCCGCGGCGCAGGCAGCAGTGAACGCTCTCAATTCAACCTTTGCCGCGCGCCTGAACGATGCCACAGTGCATATTGGCGGCGCAGCGTATTCGCGTGTCGACGTCGAAGCCGAAAAACAGCGCCGACTCGAGTCGCTGCATCGCGCCGAAGCTCTGCTCACCGACGCACGAAATCTTGTCGATGGCTATGCCATCACCAGCCACAGTTCCAAGGGTCTCATTGCGCCCTGATTGGCAGTCGATGATCGCCCACGCTAAAATAGGGCTAACTTCCGGCCCATCCAGGTTTGTACGATGGACGATCCTGTACTGTTTCCGCTTAACAAGACCGATTCGTTAGAACGGGTCGATGCGGAGCGTTGGCTGGCTGCGATTGTCGAATCCTCCGACGACGCAATCATCGGCAAGACTCTCGATGGGATCATCACAAGCTGGAATGCCGGTGCAGAAAGAATCTTTGGGTATGCCGCGGATGAAGTAATTGGGAAGCCCGTGACAATTCTCATTCCAGAGGAACTGCGGCACGAAGAAACTGAGATACTGAAGCGCCTCCGCAGTGGGGAACGCATCGATCACTACGAGACCACCCGACTGCATAAGGATGGTCGCTCGATCGTCGTCTCGCTCACCATTTCACCCATCCGGGATGCGTCCGGAAATATCACTGGTGTCTCGAAGATATCCCGTGATGTAACCGAACACAGAAGATTGCTGGCCAGTGAACAACTTGCCCGCGCCGAGATGCTCGCTGAACGCAGATTCCACGAACTTATCGAGAACGCGCCGGACGCGATTTTACAGGTAGATTCGTCCGGAAAAATCATCATCGCAAATCGAACCGCCGAGCTTCTGTTTGGTTATGACCAGGACGAATTCGTCGGGATGCAAGTGGACCTTCTCGTTCCGCAATCCGCTCGTGCTGGACATGCGGCGCACCGCAGAGCTTTCGAAGCAGCGGGAGTCATCCGGCCGATGGGCCTCGGGCTCGATTTGCGCGCACGGCGCAAGGATGGCTCGGAAGTTCCGGTAGAAATCAGTCTGAGCCCTACGCATACCGACAATGGCATATACGTTACTGCCATAATCCGGGACGTGACGGAGAGGAAGCGCGCCGAACAACAAATCGAATCGCTTAAGAAAAGCTACCTCGCCGAACTTGAGGCCCGTCACCAGGAAGCTGAACGCCTGAACCAGCTCAAAAGTGAGTTTATTGCCAGCGTAAGCCACGAGTTGCGGACACCGCTGCATACGATCATCGGCTTTGCAGAGCTACTTGCGGAACAGGAGGCTGGACCACTCAACGAGAAGCAGAGACGCTTTGTCCACCACATTCGAAGCGATTCTGACCATCTCCTCAGCTTGATCAATGATGTTTTGGACTTGAGCCGAATTGAGGCGGGCGGCATGGCCGTTCGAACTGAGGGCCTGTCGCTGCAAGCCGTCATTTCAGAGACTGTGAATGCCATCCGTCCTCTTGCAGGAGGCAAGAGAGTCACAATGCGCGAGGGGCAAATCCCTGACGTCCGTGTACTAGCCGATTTGCTTCGCGTCCGCCAGATTCTTTATAACCTGCTCAGCAACGGTGTGAAGTTCACTGATCCTGGCGGAGAAGTCCACATCACCGCGCGTGAAGTTGCGGACCATGTTCAGATCACAGTTGCCGACACAGGAATAGGAATTCCCTCTGCAGAATGTGACAGGATCTTCGACAAGTTCTACCAAGTGGGCTATACAACAACGGGTGTGCGTCAAGGGACCGGCCTCGGTCTCACCATCTGCAAACAGCTCGTCGAAATGCAAGGCGGCAAAATTTGGGTCGAAAGCGAACTTGGCCGTGGAAGCCGTTTTCATTTCACTCTTCCGGTGCTCCGGAATGTGACCGGAATCACAGATCAAGCCTGATGTTGATCGGTAACCTCGCGCTGAGGATCTACCGTTGACCTGTGAAAATGCTCCCCAGGAACCTCAACGCATACTAATCGCGGACGACACGGCGAGTAGTCGCGATCTGCTACGGTCGATTCTTGAGGTTAACGGCTACGTTGTGGAGGAAGCCCAGGATGGAAAGCAGGTGTTGGACATCATCGAGCGTTTTCAACCAGATCTGGTGATTCTCGATCTGCACATGCCCGAGCTCGACGGTTACTCAACAGCATCCGCACTCAGAAAAATGCCCATGTTCCAGCGGCTGCCTATTGTCGCGCTTACAGCGGCTGTTACACAGACAGCCCCTGATCGCATTTCAGAAGCGGGATTTTCCACCTATCTCATAAAACCGATCAGGCCATCCAACCTGCGTCAGTGCGTCGGCAGGCTCCTGCAATCCTCTTGGCTCAAAGCTTAAAGCGCTTCATCTTGTAGCGCAGCGCATCCCGTCCAATTCCGAGCCTCCGCGCCGCTTCTGACTGGTTGCCCTGGGCCTCACGCAACACCTCCTCCACCATGCGTCGCTCCTGGTCCGCAAGTGGTGAAACAACATTCTTCAAGTCCTCCGCCGCCGGTACGATCTGCCGACCGAGTCCGGCCGGCAGATCGGCCACATCAAGCAAAGCGTTATCTGCAAGCATGCACGCGCGACCGATCACATGCTCCAGTTCGCGCACGTTGCCCGGCCAATTATGATGCTCCAGCACAATCAGCGCGCGTGGCGTCAAGCCGGCAACCGGCTTATCGAATTCTCTGCCAAACTTCTGTGTAAAATGGCGCGCCAGCAGCGAAATATCTCCAGGGCGATCGCGAAGCGGCGGCACGTCGAGTTCGACCATTGACAGCCGGTAATACAAATCTTCTCGAAACCTGCCGTGGGTTATCGCGGCGCGCAGATCGCGATGTGTGGCGGCAATCACCCGAACGTTAACTTTTCGCAGCTTGAGTGAGCCCACAGGAAGGAATTCCCGATTTTGCAGCGCGCGCAACAACTTCGCTTGTGTAGAAAGGGGGATGTCGCCGATCTCATCCAAAAAAATAGTGCCGCCGTTTGCCAGTTCGAGCAATCCCGTCTTGTCTCGATCGGCTCCGGTGAACGCGCCCTTAACGTGCCCAAAAAGCTCACTTTCGAATAGGGTTTCTACCACCGCAGAGCAGTTAACCACAATAAACTGGCCAGTCACTTCACTCAAGTGGTGAAGGGCCCTGGCGACCAGATCCTTCCCTGTTCCAGTCTCACCCTGAATCAGTACCGAACGATAGTGCGGGGCTATGCGCTCCAACATCGCGAAGAGATGCCACATTTGGCTACTTCTGGCAATCATCCCTTCGAAGTTGGAATCAGAATCGTCGAGAGCCGCCGCGTTTAGTTTTCGCCGCTGCTCGGCCGATGCCAATAAGCGTGCGACACGTTCTCTCAGGAGCGCAATCTTAACGGGCTTCTGCAAATAATCGGCTGCACCGTTACGAATGGCCGCGACAGCAGTCTCTGTCGTATAGTGCGCGGTCATCAATAACACGTCGATCAACGGGTCAAATTCGACGACTCGTTGCAGTACTTCAAGTCCACCGATCTCCGGCATCACCAGATCGGTGATAACAAGTTGCGGGTGCAGTTTGCGGACGAGTTCAAGACCGTCGACGGGCGTCAACGCTGTGTGGACCGCAACCCCAGGACGCGTCAGCGCAGTGGAAAGCAGTTCCAGGCTGCCTGGGTTGTCGTCGATGACGACGATGCGCACCGCTTCCTTCATCTCATTCTTTGCCTGAATGTCCATCCTACCAGCGAGAGGCGGTTGTGCGACTGGGTCAAATGACGCAAGAGTCTGCGCCATTTGACCCAGATGGGCTAAATGGCGCACCCATAAGTGATTGAAATCACACTAAAACTGGTTTGGCATCCAGCTTGCGAGGAAGAAGGACAAAGACGCCATGGAGGAATGACGATGACAAGTTGCCTTGACTGCCCGCAGGCTGGAAAGCACGCCTTTTGTGACTTGAGCGCATGTTCCCGCTCT
>JASIJW010000259.1:0-5645 GCA_030050035.1 Acidobacteriaceae bacterium
CTCGGCTGCTTCATTCCGCACCAGGCCAACAAGCGCATCATCGAATCCACTGCCGAGCGGCTCGGCATGGACCCCTCGCGCGTCGTCATCAACCTCGACAAATACGGCAACACGTCCGCCGGAACCATTCCGCTCGCGATGGAAACTGCCGTTCAGGAAGGCAAGCTGAAGAAAGGCGACTTGGTCCTTTTGGCCGCCGTGGGTGCAGGATTTACCGTAGGCACTGTACTGCTGCGCTGGGAAATCTGACGGGCATATGCGGTAACAGGTGAAGATCTACGGCTCAGTCCGTACCAGCACCAGCGCATTTGGCGTAAGCCTTAGCTCAAGCGTTCCGCCACTAAGATGCGTCCGCTCCGGCGCCGGCAGCGCCGTCTCGCGGTTCAACTGCTCCACCTGTGCCGGCGTAGGATCGTGCGGCGAGCCCATCGCCGCATACTTCGGCAGAACGTTGCCGTGGTCGCTGTCCACTCTCGCAACTGTTACCGCCGCATCCGGCGCCACATGCCGAATGCGCAGCATCACAGTCTCGTCGCGGCCAGTTGTTCCCGGATCGGCCAGATTCCACACCGCAACCGCCAGCGCGCCTTGCGCCGTCTTCGTCACAATCGCGTCCTGCGCGTCGTTCGCAATGCGCCGGTCGCCCAGGTTGTGCAGTAAGCCGTATGCATAGTAGCTCGGCTTGTTGATGCCGCCTTTGGCGCGCAGTCCGAACATGCCTACAAACGGCTTCGGAATCGGCCCTCCCTCTTCGAACACATCCGAGAAGGTCCAGAACGACATCATTTGCACCATCCCATCGCACTGGCGAATGGTATTGGCCAGCGCCGGCCCCACAAAAATCGTGTCGCGTGATTCATGCTCGCCCTGCACGTTCCACTCCGTCAGAAACAGCGGCACGTCGGACATTGCCGAAGCCTGGATCTCTCCACGCACCTTACTCACGGCGCGGCACACGCGCTCGTCCATCGGAATCTGCTCTTCGGTCCCGAAAAGATTTTCCACCGTATCATCGGCGTACGCATGCGTCGAAACAAAATCCACCGGCACCTGATTCGCCGCCATGTATTTCAGAAACTCCGGCACCCACGCAGCAGCCGCCGAAGCTGGCCCGCCCACGCGCAGCCGCGGGCTCACGCTCTTGATCGCGCGCGCCGTGTGCGCATACAGCTCAAAGTACGACTTCTGGCGCGGAACGCCTCCCCAGAAGTCGATGTTCGGCTCGTTCCATACCTCGAAGTACCACTGCGCCACTTCGTCGATTCCATAGCGGTCCACCAGGTGCTGCGCAAAATGCTTTATCAAGTCGTCCCACAGCTCCAGGCTCTTCGGCGGTGAAACATTCGGCTTGTACCAGAACGCATGCAGATCATCCGGATTGAAGGCCAGTTTCTTCGGCATGAAGCTGATTTCTACAAACGGCCGCACGCCGTTCTTCAGCAATCCGTCATAAATCTGGTCCACGTACGCGAAGTTATAAACCGGATTGCAGTGATCATCCAGGTTATAGACACCGTTCTCGTCGTGAAGAATGGCGTGGAACCGCACGTACTCAAAATCGGCCACCTTCTTAACCGCGCGCATGTCATCGCGGTAGCTCTCGCGCAGCGCCAGGTTGGCCCGGCCAGAACCGAACATCTGCTCCCAGAAATGCGGAAACGGCTCGCCTTTAGCCTGCGCATCGATTTCAATTTGCTGCTGCGCCCGCACGCCGCACGCGAGCGCTAATAACGCGAGAGGCAAGACAAAACAATTTCGGCGAGGCACGGTTAGCGCTCCTGAACGCGGTTGGATTATATCGGAGAATGAAAAGGCAGCGCGCGGCGAAGCTCGGCTGAGTTCGCCGCGCGAAAGGTTGTTGTTTTCAGGCTAGAAGTTGAAGTTCGCCTGCAGAGTGACAGTGCGGCCGCCCAGCGCCGACTGCGCCTGACCGAAGTTTGTTGTGGTGATGCTGTTCGAAATACTGCTCGGGTTGAAGTTGAGATTGTTAAACAGATTGAACGCATCGCCGCGAACCTGAAGGCCCGCGCCCTCATGCAATCGGGGCATGCCGAAGGTCTTGCTTACCGTCGCGTCCAGGTCTCTATAGTGCGGGCCGGGCAAGGAATTGCGGCCGATGCCGGGGCTCTGCGGAATTGCTCCGCCTGTAGCTGGGAAAGTCGGGCCAATCGCGTACGCAGGCGGTGCAAAATACACCTCGGCTCCGTTCAGATTTGTGGCCGCACGTGGGAAGTTGATGTTAACGCCATTGCCCACTTTTGGCCCGGATTTGAATGCCGCATTGCTCGTGTCGCGGCCTGCTCCGCCCAGGTAAGCGCCGGGCAAAAGCTGGCTGTACCCGCATGTGCTGCAATACAAGCTTCCACTCGGCGTGGCCGGCGTGCCCGATCCGGTATTAAACACCGGCTGCCACGGAAATCCGGTGTGCCAGTTGAAGATGCCGCTGATGTTCCATCCGCCCACGATCTTCTCAGCCCAATTGTGGCCGCCGCGGAAGAAGACCGGCTGCCACATTCCAAAAGCCTTGAAGCTGTCGGTCACGTTGTAGTCCGAAGGTCCGTAGCTAAGCTGCGGATCGTACGGATAAAACTGCTCTTCGTACGGAGCGGAACTCACGTCCATGCTTTTGGCCCAGTTAAAATTCACCTGCGCCTGGAACCAGTTCGATAACTGGTGCCGCGCCGTCACGATCATCGAGTTGTAATTGGCGGTCCCATTGTTGCCCCAGAAGTTCACGCTATTGACTTTGGGATTGAGTGTCAGGCTTTTGACAGAGGCCACAGCATTCTCGTCGTAATGGAAGAATGTATGGCGGGACTGACTGCCGGAGTAACCCAGCGTAAACACCGTCCGGAATCCAATATCCTGCTGCATGTCGAACGAGAAGTGTTGCACGTACGTCGTTGGCAAGGTGGAAGGAAATGCTTGTATCTGAATCGCGCCGGGCGTGGTGGGCAGGCCGTTGGGCCCGAAGGCCGTGGCCCCGATAGCGGTCACATTCGGATTCGGCGGATAGCCGAAGAGCGAGTGAATGTTTGTGGCCGTCGCGTAGACGATGCCCGGGTTCGGTGACGAGGGCGTCGCCATCGTGAAGTTCGGCGAGATGGTGATGCCGGGGTTGGCGAAGACGTTCGCAGAGATGGCGATCTCGAGCTCGTTGTAGTTAATGCCATATCCGCCACGGAATACTGTGCGGCCGTGGCTCCTGGGAGGCGACCAGGCAAAGCCCACTTGAGGCCCGAAATTCCATTTTTGCGGAACCCACAGATTCCCGCCGCGCTGAATAAAGAGCCCGGTAAGCAACGCATCCCCGCTGCCCAGGCGAGTCGAAAACATGTCGTCCTCTTTGGCATTAAGCGACCCGAAGTAGTTATAGCGGAGGCCAAGGGTGACGGTAAGGCCGGATGACACTTTGAAGTTATCCTGCGCAAACCCACCCCACAAGTTTTCACGATTGTCCTGCCGCGCCGATGAGGGTACGCCGGTGCTCGGATCGAAGGTGCCGCTTTCCGATTGCGGCGCGTCGTTGAGAAAGTCCCACAGGTTGAAGAACCCGTACGCGGGCCGGGCGGATTGAGGATTGTTGTTCAGGTAATAGAGTCGCGTAAGCTCGGCGCCGAACTTCATTGTGTGCCGCCCGATGATCTTGGTCACGATGTCGCGGTAGCCGTAGGTCCATTGATTGAGAATGCTGGGCCCGGGCGCACCGAAATATTCCGGCGTGATGCTGCCGATGGCCAGCGGCTGGCTGGTCGGCAACCCGAAAGGCGCCTGGGGGTTGCTGTTAACCTCATTCCACCGCCATCCGGCCGCATTGGCGCGGGCCTCGTTGAGCAGATTGGCATTGAATGTGTGATTCCACAGGCCAGTAAATGCGTTGTTGATAACATCGTGATGCCAGAAGTTCATCGGCCGCACCGGCCCGTTGAAATCTGTCGTCGAGGTCGGCACCCAGTAGACCGTCCCTGTCAGCCGGTCGTTGCCGGTAACATCAGCATCCACGCGCCCGTTGTATTGATCGTCGGTAATGGTCGTCGGATCTTGCGTGGTGAAGTCGGCAATATCGGCCGTAGTGGTATTCAGGCCGCTGCCCACGCCGGGCGTGGTTGAGCTTTTCCAGGTCGGATCCTGCGTTCCTCGTGGCGTTGTTAATGGCGAACCAACATTCAATCCCTGGCCCGGAATCGTGTTGCAATTTTTTCCCTCGATCAGGCCGATGTTGGCGCAGGTCTGCGCAACGAACGTCCCGCTGACGCCTGCACCGGGAAAGGTGAGATAGGTGTTCGAGATATTGCCCGAGGGGGCCAGCTTATCGAAAGCGGGAGTATCATACCACCCTGTCGCAGTGTTCTGGATCGTGCCGCTGCGCTGACCCTCATAGCTGAAGAACGCGAACAGACGGTTCCTCAACAAAGGGCCGCCAAGGTTTGCGCCCCATTGATTGAACTGCTGATTATTGCGCAACAGCCCGCGTTGGGCCGGCGTGCCGCTGTTGAAAAAGGCAGGACCGTTGTAGGGCTGGTAGGCGTTCAGGCCTGCGCTCCAGCGCTGGAAGAATACGCCCCCGTGTACCTGATTGGTTCCGCTCTTGGTGGTCACCTGTACCTGTGCGCCCGCGAACCGGCTGTCTTCGGCGTCGTACTGGTTCGTGGTTACGCGCACATCATCCACCGACTGTTCTGACGGCGTAATAACCGTCGATCCACCCCACACCGCGCTCGTCGTGCTGATGCCGTCGATGGAATAGCCGCTGTTTTGGAACTGATTGCCGTTGGCAAACATCTGCGGACCATTTTCAGTTGCAAAGATGCCGCTACTATTCGTTGGACCGACCGCCCCTGACTGCACGCCAGGAAGCGTGAATGTGCCGCCGGCAGCCGCCTGCGACATGTCGCTGATAGTTCCAGGTGCAAACTGCGTGAGTTGGAACACATCACGCCCGAACGTGGGCATGCTAACCACTTGATTGCTGCTGATGGTCTCGCCGATGGTGGCATTTTCGGCGTCGAGAAGCGGAGTCTGCGCAGCGTTTACCGTCACCGTTTGCGGATTCGCGCTCACCGCAAGCTGCACATTGAACGAGTTCGTCTGCTCAGGGATGATCTGCAGGTTGTTGTACGTCTTGGTCTCAAAGCCGCTGTGTTCCGCCGTCAGAGTAAAAGTGCCGGGAGGCAGCGCGGTGAAGTTGTAAACGCCGTCGCCGTTGCTTGTGGTGTCCTGCTTTTCGTTGGTGGCATCGTTAGTGAGCGTAAGATTTGCGCCAGGAACCACAGCGCCGCTCGGATCCGTGACAACTCCTTGAATAGCGCCGCGGTACTGTGCATGCACCGCCGGCGCGAACAACAGGACCGCCATGGCCAAAAGCGGAAGCGCGGCCAGACTCCGAAGATTAACCAGAAGGCGGACTCCAGGATTACCGAAGAGATTTTTGACGAAAGACTTAAAGGAAAAATGAGATTCATCGGCCCGAAGGGCCTGAGGGAAGTAAGAAGGCATCACTCAATCTCCTTAATTCAAACGGATCAAATCCGTGGATTGTCAGTGATTCGCTTTTATTGACAGACAGCCTGTGCGCCGAATCAATGACTGCCTCGAATTCAGCAGTCATTTCGCGGCCCCTTGAGCCGAACCGGTCCCTTCCCGTG
>JASIJW010000260.1:0-3113 GCA_030050035.1 Acidobacteriaceae bacterium
CATTCACTTTCTCCGGAGAATGGACAGGGAATTTGGGCTGGCCGGGTCAGCCGCACTCCGGTGGCAATGCCTTCGCGGATTTCCTCCTGGGCACGGCGAACAGTTCCACAACGGCACCGGTCGGCGCCTTTGCCGAGGACATTTATTCGAGGGACTGGGGGATGTATGCCCAGGATACCTGGCAGGTCACGCCGAAACTTACGATTGTTGCGGGCGTGCGATACGAGTATGAAAGCCCCTGGCTCTATAGGACCCAGACCGTCACAACATTTGACATAGCGAATGACAAACTGGTTCTGCCAGAAAATAGCGCGACACCAACGTTGCCGGCGGGCGCCTCTCAGGCCTTGTTCAGCGCTTACCCGTACGAAACGACGCAAAGCATCGGTCTGCCCACAGACTACATTCAGCCGGACCGCACAAATTTCGCGCCTCGCGTCGGATTTGCATTTCGGCCATTTGCTGATGGACGCACGGTGGTGCGTGGCGGATATGGAATTTATTACAACTTTCAGCCATGCTTTGTTGGATCGCGCGAAGACGCCTACAATCCTCCGTGGCAGTTTTCCATCAGTCAAACGTTTACCAGCAAGCTACCTGGGAAACCTACATCACCCTATCTTCCAGATATCACCTTTTCCAACCCTTTCCCGAGCGTAAATTCCTCGACCGTGGTGACGCCGAACCCGACAATTGACATGTTCCAGTGGAACTTTAAAAACGCCGAGATACAGGAGTGGAACCTGACATTGGAGCACCAATTCGGCAGGAACTGGAGCGCGCGGTCTTCCTATGTAGGAAACGTCGCAAAGCATTTGCCGTACAATGGCGGGCCGATTAACGTTCCGAATGTGCAGATACCTAATGAATCCCTGCAGGCGCAGCGCCCCTTCCAACCATTTGGCGCAATTAGTGATACTTACAGCGAGGGCTACGAGAACTTTAATCAATTGCTGTTAGGCGTCAACCGGCGCTTCGATAACGGCCTCAGCTTTGAAGCGCAATATCAGTACGATCGAGGCCTCGACGACGTCGGGGAGTCCGTTGGGCCGCAACAGTGGCAGGAGCCGTGGCTTGATTATGGAAACTCCACTGCGCTCGCGCGGCAATGGCTGGTGTTTAACTATGTGTACGATCTTCCATTCGGGAAGGGACGGCAATTTCTGGGAAGCACCGGCGATCTCGCAAATGAGATCATCGGCGGTTGGCGGCTTGCTGGTATATCGACCTACGGCGGAGGAACGCCCTTCTCCGTTACATACTCACAGACCGGAACAACCTTCGTTGGCTGGTGGCCTGGCAGGGCGAGCAGGGTCCCTGGCGTACCTTTGTATGCCGGACAATCCAAATCGCACAACATTTTGAAAGGTGTCCCATGGTTCAACACTGCGGCATTCGCTCCTCCGCAGCCTTGGGGCTGGGGTAATTCAGCACGCGATCTTCTATTTACACCAGGCTTCTGGAATTGGGACATGAGCGGGTCAAAAACATTTCCTACGTGGTCGGATCGGTTGAATTTCGATTTTCGTGCTGATTTCTTCGACGCTTTCAATCACTTTAATCTTGGGGCGCCTGTCGAAAGCATCGCCGATAGTCGGGACGGAGGCACGGCAGTGGCTAACTCCGGCGCAATCGTGAGCGGAAGCGGTCAGCGGTCGATTCAACTAAGCCTGAGCGCGAGGTTTTAAGGCTTTTGCTCAGAGCGGTACAAAGTTTGCTTCATGCGTTTCCAAACAAGCAGCGAGGCTCGCACCAGGCAGTGCGAGCCTCAATTTCTTTCTGAGCGGGATGAGTCCGGCAGACATACAGGCAGGGCAGTGCGAACGATGTTGTAACCTGATTGGCTATTGGATTTTAGGGAGGAAAGGTCAACCGAATGGGTCGCCATGGGCCATTAGTTGTTCTCCTGATCGCGATTGGATTCTCAGCGCCTGCCATGGCGCAGATGGGAGATCCATCCCAAGGACCGACACGCATCGCAAATGAGGATCTCGATCCTGCCCGAACACCAGCGGTCCTGACCATGGAATCCACCATGCATCGGCCGCTGAGCGAGCAATATATCTGGACGAAAGCCGATGGGGTGCCGGCCGATGTAATCTCAGCGGCCGATTGGCTCCCCGGAGTCGACAGCGATCTGCAGCCCCACTATTTTCGTCGGACCTTTGATGTTAACTCCCTGCCATCGCAAGCAACCCTTTATATCGCCGGGCCACGCTCCGCCACCGTCTACCTCAATGGCCAGCGCGTGGGCAAATACGAGCTCAACCTCGATTCGCGAATGGGCATCCGGGTCTACGCTTGTGACGTAACCGGAGTGCTCCGTGCAGGCAAGAATACGCTGGCGATCGAAGCAGTGCGGGGTCCAAACATCGGCAACGCTGCAAATACCCGGCTCAGCATTCAGCAGACGCGCGGTGAAGTTCTTGTGCTTAAGATCCTGCCCGCTGCGCCGGGCATCGCTGCAGCTCCGCTGCTGGTGAGTGATACGCAATGGAAAGCTTCTTTGCAGGCTTCCAATGATTGGCAGAGCACAGCCTTTGACGATAGCGGCTGGCCATCCGCGGACAGCCTCGGGGGTATCGAGAGCTCAATAGAGTTCTTTCAATGGAATGTTGACGCCGGAATGTATGTGTGGCCGGGTTACGACGGCATTTCTCCCTTTCTGGGGCAGTTTCACCTGGCTCCCGTTAGCGTAACGCATGCATATAGGGGAATAGGCGAGCTAAGTGGCTTCGAGTCTCTTACGAAAGATGGCCCCTCGCGCGCTGAACTTACCGTCGAGTTACCAGCCGCGACTGTCTCTGAGCAGGATGCACCGCAGATCCTGCTGGACTTTGGCCGAGAGGTTGTTGGACGGGTGGAGATTGAATCGGATTCCGATCATCCGAGTGACGTCACGATTCAATATGGCGAGTCGGAAATGGAAGCGCTTCGGGATCCGTATCTGGGTGTCGACCCGGTCCACGTGGCTCCGCATGCATTGGCATATGGCCCTAAGAGCGCCTTCCGGTTCGCGATTATCCGTTTTATAGGCGGGAGAAAGACCGCTTATAAGTCTATTGAACTAGACGGCATCGCTTATCCGGTCATATATCAGGGATATTTTTTGT
>JASIJW010000261.1:0-5893 GCA_030050035.1 Acidobacteriaceae bacterium
CCCACCATCCTCACCGGCTGCCCGCGTGGCCAGTGGTCGCAGCCGCAGAAGATTGCATGGGCACACGAGTATTTTCCCGGCGTGCCGGTCATTACCTGCGCCTCCCGCGAAAAGTTTCGCCACATGGCGCATCCGGGCGATGTGCTCGTCGATGACTATCTGCGCTACAAGGATTTATGGGAGCAGGCCGGCGGTATCTTCGTTCTGCACACATCGGCTAAAGATTCCATCGACAAACTCGTCGAGCTTGGGTTCGATGTGCGCGAGGAAGCGCGCTCGTGAGCATCTTGGCAAAGCCATTTTCCTCGCAGCCTTCCCTGAACATGATGCGCTTCTTGCAGACCACGCTAGGACTGCCGGGCCAGCCAGTCGATAACGTCGGCAGCGCTTCGATCCGGCGGGAACACCGGATAAAAAACGTGTTTTACGACGCCATCATCAATAACCAGCGTGAACCGCTTCAGAAGCGTCATCCCGCTTGTCTCGAAGGTAGGCAGCATCATTGCGTGGGTGAGCTTCAGGTGTTCGTCCGAGAGGATCGGGAAGGGCAGATGCAGACGTTCTGCCGCTTCGCGCTGGTAGTCCGGTTCCTGCGTAGAGAGGCCGAAAAGATGCTGGACACCCAGCTTCTTCAATTCCGCAAAATGATCACGGAACGAACAGCTTTGGGGCGTACAGCCCCGCGCGCCCGGTATCAGGTCCCAGCCCGGTGGGTTGTCGACGCCGGGTCGACCAGTGCGCGGATAGGCGTAGACGATCATACGGCCACGTAATGCCGCCAGGTTGATCTCGTGTCCTGTGGTCGCATGCAGCGAAAGGAACGGCACTCGTGCCCCAGGAAGGTGGCGCGCTGCCCCATCATCGGCCGGCGCAGGGATTGTAGACCAGTCAGGCGCGTCTACCGTACTTTTCGTCTCTGCCATGCTTCACCTTTGCGACGTTTTTCCCTAGTGTAATCCGCTGCAATCCATCGCATTTGTTTTGCCATTTCTCGGCTTCACACGCACAGCCCCGCCAGATTCACTGTGTTAGCTTAAAAATTGGAGCCCGCCTGGAATGAGCACTATTTCTTCTTTTATCAAGCACCATTACCGCCATTTCAATGCAGCAGCACTGATTGATGCAGCCGAGGGTTACAAGAAGCTGCTCGCCGACGGCGGAAAGATGTTTGTGACGATCGCCGGCGCGATGAGCACGGCGGAGCTGGGTCTTTCGCTCGCCGAGATGATCCGGCAGGATAAGGTTCACGGCATCTGCTGCACGGGCGCGAATCTGGAAGAGGACGTGTTCAACCTGGTGGCGCACGATTTTTATGAGCGCGTGCCGCACTACCGCGACCTGACGCCCGCTGACGAAGCCGGGCTGCTGTCGCGGCACATGAACCGCGTCACCGACACCTGCATTCCCGAGATGGAAGCGATGCGGCGCATCGAGAGCGAAGTGCTCGAGGAGTGGGTGAAGGCGGACAAGGCTGGCGAGCGGTATTTCCCGCACCAGTTCATGTACAAGATTCTGCTCTCTGGCAAGCTCAAAAAGTCTTACCAGATCGATCCCAAAGATAGCTGGCTGCTGGCTGCGGCCGAGAAGAACCTGCCCATGTTTGTGCCCGGCTGGGAAGATGCGACGCTCGGCAATATGTATGCCGGCCATTGCATCACTGGCGATGTGAAGAAGGTGCACACGGTGCGCACCGGCATCGAGTACATGATGGAACTGGCGGAGTGGTACACCAATACCACGGCAAAAACGCCGCTGGGATTTTTCCAAATCGGCGGCGGCATCGCGGGCGATTTTCCCATCTGCGTGGTGCCCATGCTGCACCAGGACCTGCAGCGCGATAACGTTCCGCTGTGGGCGTATTTCTGCCAGATTTCCGACTCGACCACGAGCTACGGATCGTACTCCGGCGCCGTGCCGAACGAGAAGATCACCTGGGGCAAGCTGGGCGAGAAGACTCCAAAGTTCATCGTGGAAAGCGATGCGAGCATCGTGGCGCCGCTGATGTTTGCTTACGTGCTGGGGTGGTAGGCCAGCCGTCAGAGATTAGTGGCGAAGAATCTCGATATCCGCAACTGATTGCCAAAGGGCAGTGCGGCACTCACATTTAGATAGGCTTACGGCTTTGGGGTTTCCTCGTCAACAACCAGATCATGCCTGCTATCACGATCAGCGTAACCATACCAGCAATACTCAAAACTCGAAGCACGGCCACAGAATACGTGCCCGACACCGGGTCGTAACTGCAGCAGTAGAGAAGAATCAGATCGGTAGGATTACTGATCCTGCGTTGAGAGGCGTCAAGGATCGCCAAACGCAAGTCCGTTGGTTGATATTCGGCTCCCGCAATATACTTTGAAAGTCGCCCGTCCGGTGTGGCGAACATAATGACGGTTGGGTGAGCAAACTGATCCATTCGACCATCTGGACCAGGCACGCGGACGAAGTGAAATCCTGTTGCATCAGAGATCGCTTTGATGCTTGCTTCATTCCCGGTCAGAAAATGCGTAGCCTTATCGATTCCTGAAAGCCCGACATCGCGGACGAATCTGGCCTTTTCGGGGACAGCGTCCGATGGCGAATCGCCCGGATCAATGCTAACTGTAATGACGTCGTAATCCTTGCCAGGTACTAAGCGGGAGTCCTTAAGGGCCGCTGCGAGCCCGTTTAGAACCTCGGGGCACAGAGACCTGCACTTGTAATACACCATTACCAGAATGACGGGCGCCTTGCCTATCCAGTGCCCGAGGGGGGCAGTGGTGCGCTGCTCATCCGTAAAGACAGCATTCAAGGGCAACGGATTGTTGAGGTGCTGCTCGATTCCGGCGTGTTTCAGATAAGACGGAATCTGCTGAGCTACTTTCCCCATGGACCCCTGGTCGCCCGAGTATTGCTGACCGTGGGCTGGAAGCACACCGCAGACGACCGCCGTAAGCAAGAATCGCATTACAGTCTCATATTTGAATTTGAAAACTCTCACGGCCCCATACTCCTCATCGAGCCTGGCTTTTTTCTGGGATTGCGCTGCAAGCGGGACTTAGCTGCAAGTACGCCTTAATCGTACGCTTCTGTATCGGAGACGCGCTTACCGAGTTCCAAATCATGAAACGTCATCGGCAAGGTCATTCGCATGCGATCTCCCCCTGTTTCGACGAACCAGCGCCCTAAGAGCAGCCTGTGCAGCCCACATCTTTCAAAGGATGATGAGCGGCAAGGCGGAGTTCCGCGTGGTGCTTATGATGTGAAGAAGTTCTACGCGGAGGTGACGCGCGTGCATTCCTCAATAGGGATCGGCACCTGCTCGACGATTTCGAGGCCGAAGCCTTCGAGGGCGGGAATGTGCATGGGCGTGTTCGAGAGCAGGCGGATGCGGTGGATGCCGAGGTCCGACAGGATTTGTCCGCCGAGGCCGATGGCGCGCAGGATGCGGCCGCTGCGGGCCTGGGAGCCTTCGCGCGAGCGCAGCTCCTGGTGCAGGATGATGCGGCCGGATTCAGCAACGGCCTTTTCCGCCGGAACCGCAGCGCCGCCTGGATCGAAAGCTTGCGCGGGCGAGCGTTCGATTTCGAAGCCACGCGAGGTATTGTGCAGATACAGAATCACGCCGCAACCCGCTTCGGCGATGATGCGCATGGATTGATCGAGGATTTCGCGGCAGTGGCAGTTGGCGCCGAAGACGTCGCCGGCGGTGCAGCGCGTGTGCACGCGAACCAGCACGGGGTGCGTGCAGGGTGCGGACGCGGTTGAGTCGCCCGGCTCATCGCTCGCGAGCTGCGAGCCGCCGTTAGCTGATGTGCCCTGTGCGCCTTCAAAAAACGCCGGACTGCGCGGGCACAGATCGCCGCGGACCAGATCTCCACAGACAAGCGCGATGTGGCTTTCGCCGCCCTGCACTTCGCTCTCATAGGCGATCATGCGGAACTCTCCGTAGCGCGTTTGGATGCGGCTTTCGCCGGCGCGGACGATGTAGCGCTCATGGCGCAGCCGGTAGCGGATGAGCTCGGCGACGGTAAGGATTTTGAGCCCGTGCTCGCGGCAGAAGGGAATCAGGTCCGGGATGCGGGCCATCTCGCCGTCGTCGCGCATGATTTCGCAGATGACGCCGGATGGATTCAGGCCGGCCATGCGGGCGAGATCGACGGAGGCTTCAGTTTGCCCGGCGCGCACCAGCACGCCGCCGCGGCGAGCGCGCAGCGGGAAGACGTGGCCGGGGCGGGCGAGATCGGTAGCCGTAGAGCGGGGGTCGATGGCGGTTCGGATGGTGTGCGCGCGATCGGCGGCTGAGATGCCTGTGGTTACACCCTCGCGGGCTTCGATGGTCTCAGTGAATGCAGTGCCGAAGCGCGAGGAGTTTTGCTGCGTCATGGGAAAGAGGCGCAGATGGTCGGCTCGCTCCTCAGTGAGCGTGAGGCAGATGAGGCCGCGGCCGTAACGGGCCATGAAGTTGATGGCCTCAGGCGTGACGAACTCGGCGGCAAGCGTAAGGTCGCCCTCGTTTTCGCGGTCTTCATCGTCGACCACGATTACCATGCGGCCGGCGCGGATGTCGGCGAGCGCGCCTGGCACGTCAGTGAATGGGGGCTCGAAATTGCGTGGGCCGTGCGGCATAGTGCTTTTCGATTCTCGTTAATTTTCTCCTATGTCCATTACAAACAGCAAAAGCGCCGCATGCGCGGCGCTTTTGCGAGGATCACTGGCTGTGGAAGCAGAACTTACAACGTGGATTCGATCTCAAAACCCCACGCTTCGAGAAGCGCCTCAGGAATGTACTTCGAGTTCTTGTTCCGGCGAGCCCACTCGCGCAGGCGGGTCGACCGAATGTACTGATCCGGAGGCAGCTTGAACTCCTTCACGATTTGCTCGAAGGAGGTAACGGTGGGCACAACCGGCCCAATGGGCTCCGGCTTGCCCCAGTTCGGATTTCCACGACGCTTTGCCATTAGTTTCTGTTCCTTAGGAAGGGTGATTTGCTCTGAATTCCTCTGAACGCGGGCCTGGGAGAGTGGTGACTCCAGAGGAAACTTTAGTCTTATTTTAGGGATATTTTCTTCAAAAATCAATAGAAATGTGCACCCTTGACGAGGCAGCACGGAGTTTCTGCCAATCAGGATAAGTTATTAAATTTCTTTAGTTTGCATCGAAACCCCAACCGATGGTGCGGCTATTTTGTACCACTTCTGCACAGGCCGAAGTGACCGGTACCACGTCACAATGGGACGATACCATTATGTCAACATTCTGGCTCAGGCTGACCGTCGTTGTCTTTCTTGCTGCCAGTCTTTCCTGGCAGGCGCGCGCCGTTGAGCTTACGGTGAGCCGCGACGCGCTTGAGCGCACGCTCAAGCAGCAGCTCTTTGCAGGGCCTGAAGGTCGTTACTACCTTAAAGGTAACGCGCAATCTGCCTGCTACACCTACGCTCAGGATCCGCAACTGAGTTTTGAGCAGGACCGTATCGTAGTGCGAATGAAAACCAGCGCGCGCATGGGCCGCAGGATGGCCGGATCGTGCGTGGGCTTCTCGCTTACCGAGCCGGCCGAGGTGTCGTTCACTCCGGAAGCCGAAGGAGAAACCATCGGCTTCCGGGATGCGCACATCGACAGAATTTCAAATCAGAGGGAATTGAATTTTCTTCTGATGCCGTTCCTGCGCCACCAGATCCCCTCGAGCATGCGCGTGAATGCGGCCGACCTGCTGCGCAAGGCGCTTGCCGGCTCGACGGCCACGTCCGGTTACAAGGTGAGCCTCGACCGGCTGAAGATTCATTCAATCGTGATTGAGGGCGATGCGCTGGTGGTGGATGCGGATGGCGACCTCAGCGTGAAGTAGCTGTGCACCGTTCTACTCGCACCACTCTGCGAAAGCGCCTTCCCGCAAGGCCGAGGCCAGCGCTTCGAT
>JASIJW010000262.1:0-3199 GCA_030050035.1 Acidobacteriaceae bacterium
CGCGGCAGCGCTTTGGTCGAAATGCGCGACTTCACGAGCCTCGGCCAGCACTTCCTCGGGAAAGATCCGCGTCAATTGGTGCTTGCGGATCATCATCTCCACATCCACGCCGAAATCGTCGGGGTCGCCCAGCACTTCGATCACCCGTCCCATGGGCGGCCGCGTGGGCGTGGGCCAGCGCGTGATCTCCACATCCACAACCAGCCCTTCGAGTGACTCGTGTGCAATCGCTTCACCGCCGATGACCCGGTGGGGACTCGCCGCCTCACGCGCTTCTGGCAATTCTTCATCAGGAGGAATCAGGATTGCCTGCGTCATCCGCTCGTCGAATGGGACCACGCGATGCCAACCTGGCGGATATGCCGCCTCGCCCGACCACTCTACAGGCCTGGCATAGTGAAAAACTCCAACCACAGTGGGGTTGCGCCTCTGGATGACGCGCACGATCCGCCCCTGCCGCCTGCCGTCGGCCTTGGGCGGTTCCACGTCCACCAGCACCTGGTCGCCCTGCATCGCGCCGTTGATCTCGTTCGGCGGAACGAATACGTCTCCCTCAATCTCTTGCCGCGCATTGGGACGCACGAAACCGTAGCCGTCCCGATGCAGGTCGAGCCGGCCAGCCATCAGATTTTCGCGGGATTCGGCAGCGCGCGGCACCGCCCACTGTTCGCGGTCGATCTGTACCAGCCGCCCGCGCGCGGCCAACCGCGCAAGTTGCTCCAGCAGCAGGCGGCGCTCGCGCCCTCCGCCCAGCCCCAGTTCCCGAACCAGTTGTTTGTATCCGGCCTTGCCCCCCGGCGAGCGGGCAATCCGCCCGATAAGCTCGCGATCGGTCATAGCGGTAGAGTAGGCGATGCCCCCTGTTTTGCGCTCCTCACCCTTTAAATTCACGCACTGATAACCAGTACTCGATCACTCCGCAGCCGCAGATTTGAAAACATTTACATATTCCACTGGACGCCGTCGCCTGCACCGCATAAAGTGATTGCGGTGCCTGCCGGAATTTTTGCTGGAACCTCACCCGATTTCATGGCCGGTTCCGTATCTGTCCGTTTCGGCCCATACCTGCCCGCGCGAGGCCATCTCCGCAGAGCAACGAAAGGAAAATCTCTCAATGGCAACACGCCAGGCCACTCCGGCAACCGCTGCGCCCAGCTACGTGGGCCCGTTCATGATTCTGGCTCTGCTGTTCGGCATCTTCGGATTTCTCACTAGCCTCAATAACGTGCTGGTTAAAAAGCTCGAAGACATCTTCCAGCTCAGCCATGGTCCCGCCATGCTGGCGACAGCCGCCTGGTTTCTCGCCTATCTCGTCTTCTCAGTTCCCGCAGCTAAGGTGATTGAGGCGGTTGGCTACAAGACCACCATGGTGATTTCGCTGTTCGTCATGGCCGGAGGCGCGGCGCTGTTTCTGCCGGCAGCCGATATGGTCAGCTTTCCCATGACGCTGTTCGCCATCTTCATCCTGGCTACTGGCGTCACCGGCCTGCAAACCTCCGCCAATCCCTATGTTTCGATCCTCGGGCCGGAACACAGCGCCCCCGCGCGGCTCACGCTTGCCCAGGCGTTCAACTCGGTTGGATCGTTCGTGGCTCCGTTTATCGCCGGGCTTTTCATCTTTTCAAGCGCCAATCAGCACCTTAATTCTGCTGCCACTGCGCACATGCTGAACGGCCCATATATCGCCATCGCTGTGGCGCTCCTGGCGCTCGGCTTCATTGTCATGATGCTGCACCTGCCGGCTATCACCTCCGCCACGCCCGCCGCCGAGGGTTCGGGCGGCGGCGATAGCATCTGGAGCTATTCCCATACGGTGCTGGGCATGATCGGCATCTTTTTCTATGTCGGGATTGAGATCGCGCTGGCGGCCATCACCATCCAGTTCTGCCTGAAGCAAGGAATTGGGCCCGTGGAAATATGGTTGAATTCGCACGTGTTCAATCATCCTCTGATCGCATTTTTATTTGACCTTAAGCACGGACTCAGCCCTGTCGAAGCCGCTACTCTCATGGTCAGTGCCTTCTATTTCCTGATGATGATCGGACGGCTCCTGGGCAGCTCCGTCATGGTCTGGATCAAGGCGGAAAAGCTGCTGGTCCTGCTGGGCATCCTCGGCGTAGCGTTGCTCTGCGCCGCCATGTTCACGCACGGCACGGTGGCAATTGCCTGTTTGGTAGGGACGGGTATCGCGAACTCCGTGATGTACCCCAACATCTTTGCTCTGGGCATCGCCGAACTGGGACCGCTCACCAGCAAGGGCTCAGGCGTTATTACCATCGGCAATGTGGGCGGAGCAGTGTTGCCGCCGCTCCTGGGCTTTGTGGCCGACCGCGTGGGGATTCAGTACGCATTCATCATTCCCATCATTGGTTACGTGTTCGTCGTCTACTACGGCATCTCGGGTTACAAGCCCACTCGCAGAGCCGCGTAAGCGATCGCATCTTCCGCCGCCGGCCGCGTTTCCGATCTGGAGCCGCGGCCGCTGTGTTTTCGGCCCAAGATTGCTCCCTCACCTTGGCGCCGGGTAGACTGAGGTTTCAAGACCAGGGGTTAGGGACAGCCGATGCTAGTAGTGATGAAGTCGCACGCGACGCCGGAGCAGATCGAGGCGGTGTGTGCGCACATCCGGGAGTTGGGGCTTCGGCCGCATCCGCTCCCCGGCGCGCAGCGCACCGCCATCGGCATCACCGGCAACCAAGGCGAGGTCGATCGCGGCAATCTCGAATCGCTGGCCGGCGTGGCCGAAGTGATCCGCGTCTCCAAGGCCTACAAACTGGCCAGCCGCGACGTCAAGGAAGAAGATACCGTCATCCGCTTTCCGGGTACTGACGCCGCAATTGGCGGCGGCGAACTGGCCGTGGTCGCCGGGCCATGCTCGATTGAAAACCGCGATCAGGCCTTCGCCATCGCCGAGGCAATCGCGGCAGCGGGCGCACAGTTTTTCCGCGGCGGCGCGTACAAGCCGCGCACTTCACCGTATGCTTTTCAGGGCCTTGGGCTCGACGCTCTGAAAATCATGTCCGAAATCAGAGAAAAATTCGGCCTGCGCATCATTACCGAAGCTCTGGACAACGAGAGCCTGGAGCTGGTGGCTGAGTGGGCGGATGTGATCCAGATCGGCGCGCGCAACATGCAGAATTTCTCCCTGCTTAAGCAGGCAGGCCGGCTGCGCAAGCCGGTGCTGGTCAAGCGCGGCATG